>NZ_QMIN01000025.1:0-6900 GCF_003287795.1 Actinomyces sp. Z5 | reverse complement strand
ACACCAAGTGTCACCGATGTCCTGACACAAAACTGTCACCGATGTCCTGAGACATCACACCCACGAACCGTCGCAGGAACTGCCGAATCGTCGACCGCAACACGCGAACCGTCGGGCGAGGGCGCGAACCGTCGTGCATGATCCACCGCGCGCTCTCCCAGCCAACACGCACTCCCACCAATCGCGCCACGTGCCGCGCTACCGGGACACGCGCGCCAACCACCACCGACAGCCCAGGGCACCCTCAAGCACGAAGAACTCGGAAAGCCGCCGTCAGTCCTATCGGTTCTGCGCCCCACGAAGGACGCATGGGAGTCGGGAAAGGCTCACTCGTCTCCTTCTTTGCCGTCCCGGATGGCCTCGTGGTGGCGGATCACCTCGGCGACGATGAAGGCGAAGAACTTCTCGGCGAACACCGGGTCCAGGCCCGCCTCCTCCGCGAGCGCCCGCAGCCGGGCCACCTGCTGCTCTTCACGAGCCGGATCCGAGGGTGGCAGGTGTAGTTCCGCCTTGAGCCGGCCCACCTGCCGGGTGCAGCGGAAGCGCTCCGCCAACAGGTGGATGAGGGCGGCGTCGAGGTTGTCGATGGTGGCCCGGTAGGCCGCCAGCTGCGGCGGCACCGGGGCGGGCGCACCCGACGGCGCCCCCGGTCCTGCCTGCGGCTGCGGCGGCTGGCTGCTCATGCGGTGCGGGTCCTGCCCTTGGAGGTGGCCGACAGGGTGCCGCTGCCGTGCTCGTAACGGGGGCTGCCGATGCCGCGCACGGCCTCGGCGTCGACGACGACGCGGCCGACCTCCGGCATGGAGGGCACCTCGAACATGGCCTGCCCGAGCACCTCCTCCACGATACTGGTCAGCCCGCGAGCACCGGTCTTGCGCTCCAGTGCGAGGGTCGCAATGGCCCGGATGGCCTCGTCCGTCAACTCCAGTTCCACACCGTCGAGGCTGAACAGGTACTCGTACTGGGTCAGTAGGGCGTTCTTCGGTTCGGTCAGCACCCGCACCAACTCGTCCACGCCCAGGTCGTGCACGGTGGCGATCACCGGCAGCCGACCGATGAACTCGGGGATGAGCCCGAACTTGTGCAGGTCCTCGGGACGCACCGGCGTGGCGAACACGTCCTCACCCTGCTCCTTGGCAAGAGTGGCACCGAAGCCCACGTTCTGGGCGCCGGCCTCGCGGCGACGGCGTTGGCGGACGATCTCCTCGATGCCGGAGAAGGCGCCGGCGGCGATAAACAGGATGTTCGTGGTGTCGATCTCCAGGAACTCCTGGTGGGGGTGCTTGCGTCCGCCGCCCGGCGGCACCGACGCGGTGGTGCCCTCGATGATCTTCAGCAGGGCCTGCTGCACGCCCTCCCCGGACACGTCGCGGGTGATGGAGGGATTCTCCGCCTTGCGGCCGATCTTGTCGATCTCGTCGATGTAGATGATGCCCTTCTCGGCGCGCTTGACGTCGCCGTCTGCGGCCTGGATGAGCTTGAGGAGGATGTTCTCCACGTCCTCGCCCACGTAGCCGGCCTCGGTCAGGGCGGTGGCGTCGACGATCGCGAAGGGCACGTCCAGCAGGCGGGCCAGGGTACGGGCCAGGTGTGTCTTGCCGGTGCCGGTGGGCCCCAGCAGCAGGATGTTGGACTTGCCCAGCTCCAGCCCGTCCCCCTCGGCGACAGCACGCTCACGCATCTGGACGCGCTTGTAGTGGTTGTATACGGCCACGCTCATGGCGCGCTTGGCGTCTTCCTGGCCGATGACGTACTGGTTCAGGAAGTCGAAGATCTCCTGCGGCTTGGGCAGTTCGAGCGGGACACCAGAGCTGGACGCGCCCAGTTCCTCATCAATGATCTCGTTGCACAGTTCGATGCACTCGTCGCAGATGTAGACGCCTGGTCCCGCGATGAGCTTCTTGACCTGCTTCTGACTCTTGCCACAGAAGGAGCACTTGAGAAGGTCGACGCTCTCAGCGCTGCGTGCCACCTGGATTCCCTCCCGTTTTCGGGTGCGCCCGCCACGCGCGGACACCGCCCCAGCCTACGGGGAGTAGGCCGCCACGGCTATAGTCAAACGGCCGGTGTGTTGACACCAATCCCTGGGCGAACTCCCGCAGGTGCCCGTATCCCCTGGGCAGGCGGTGCTCCATCAGTGCCCGGAGGCGGTGCGACCCCAGCGCCCGGAGCGCAGGTCCGCAGCAATCCCCCAGGGCGCCGGCCACGAGCGTAGGCAGGATCCAACCGGTGGTGTCATTCCAGTGGCCGGTGGCCGCCAGCAGCTGCGCGGGAGCATCCACCCCGAAGCCGGCCAGGGCCGCAACCAGCCCCAGCAGCCCGGCCACGCCCACCGGCACCCGGTAGGCGGCCCGGAGGTGTCCGGGGGCGACGGCGTCGATGAGCGCGACCAGCACCAGCGTGATCGCCACGGGATACAGCAGCAGCGTCACCGGCGTGATGACCGCGATCATGGCGCGCAGGCCCAGGTTGGCCAGGCCGAAGGAGATGACCGCGCCGGCCAGCAGTTGCGCATGCGGGCGCAGCCGCGCCGGGACCGGCAGGGCGGGCAGCGCCGCCGTGGCGTAACCGGCCCAGGCGGACAGCAGCCCCACGCTGGTGGTCAGGCAGGCCAGCAACACGATGGCCGCGAAGATCACTACCCCCCAGTCGCCCAGTGCCCGGGCCGCGGCCGCACGCAGCAGGGCGGTGCCGTCGTCGGCGGCGCCCGGGGTGCGCTCACCGATCAGGGCCAGCCCCACATACACCGCTGCCAGCAGGCCCGCGGCCAGGGCCCCGGAGGCGGCGGTGGCCCGCACCACCGCGCGCGGGGTGCGCAGGCCCCGGCCGTGCAGCGTGGTGATGACCACGATGCCGAAGACGGTTGCCGCCAGCACGTCCATGGTCAGGTAGCCGCGGGTGAGCCCGATGGCGACGGGGGCGGCGGCGTAGTCCGGCGCGGCTGGACGCGTCACCACCGGTTGGGAGGCGACCACCACCGTGCACAGCACGGCGATCAGCGCCAGCAGCGCGGGGGTGAGCCAGCGGCCGATCGTGTCGGCCAGGTGGCTGGGCCGGGCCGCCACCGCCACAGACGCGGTGAAGAAGACTGCCGCATGGGCCGGCAGCGCCCAGTGGCCCGCGTCGACCCCTGCCAGGCCCAGCAGCGGGCGAATGGCCAGCTCATAGGAGACGGTGGCCACCCGCGGCACCGCGTACAGCGGACCGATGGACAGGTAGACCGCCAGCGGCATCAGCGCACCGAAGCGCGGCCCCACGCGCCGGGCCAGGCCCACGATCCCCTCTCCGGAGGTGGACACGGCGACCACGGCCGCCAGCGGCGCCACCACCCCGGTCGCCAGGAACCCGACCAACACGGCGGGCAGGTGTGCGCCGGCCGACGCGCCCAGGACCGGTGGAAAAACCAGGTTGCCGGCGCCGAAGAACAGGGCGAACAGCATCAGTCCGGTGGTGGCGATGGTCGCCGGGCCGGCTCCTCCGCCGGGCGTGGGGCGGGCGGTGTTCACGGTGGCCGGGGCGGGGGCCGCCGTGCGCTCAAGCAAGGGTGATCCGCCCGACCAGGTTCACCGGTCCGGTGAGTACCGGGGAGGCGCCGTCGGTGAGCGGGGCGGCGCCAACGTGCACGCCGACCTCGCCGCCGGGCAGGCGCAGCAGATAGTCCGCGGGCGCACCGTTACCGGTCCATTCATGCAGGGCCAGCGCCGCCGCGCAGCTGGCCTCGGCGCTGGCGCGCACCTCCCCAACGCCCGGCGTCAGCACGCGCACGCGGGCACGACCGACGGTGGTGCCGGTCTCCGGGTCGGCGTGTTCGCCAAGCGGCACCAACAGTTCCAGGGTCGGAGGCGTTAGCGGCGCCGGAGTGTAGGCGATCGACTCGCTCGCGGCGGGATCGCCAAGCTCGGCGGCATCCAACTCGGCCTCCTGCTCGACGGCGACGACGGCGTGCCGGCCCGACAGGTTCAGGCTGAGGGCGGCCCGTTCCCCGGCCAGGCCCGGGATCGACACGGCGGTGTCCCAGCCCTCCGCGGCGGCGTCCGCGGCCGGATCGGTCACCTCCGCCAGGTGGGCGGGGCCGACGTCGACGGCCCACAACTCGCCCAGGCGGGTGACGGTGCGGGCACCGCCGCGGGTGCCGATGGTGATGGCAGCGCCGTCGGCGAGGGACACCAGGCCCTCGGCGTCCAGTACGGCGGCCAGCAGGCGGCAGGCGTCGCCGTAGGTGGGTGCGGCGCCGGCCGTGGGGGCGCCGTCGGGGCGGTAGTAGTCCAGGAACCATTCGGCCTCGGGGACGGCGGCGCGGAACGCCCCGGTTCCGGGCAGGGCGGCGGTGCGCACTACCCGTACCAGGCCGTCGGCGCCCAGGCCCGTGTGCGGGTCGCAGACTGCGGCGACGTCGGCGGCGGTGAAGGCGGCCTCCCGCTCGGGGTCGACGAGCAGCAGGAGGTCGGAGCCGGCGGCGTGGCCCTTGATGAGGGTGCGGCCGGCCAGGCCGGGGGCAATGGTCATGGGGTCACCCTATTGCCTAACCGGAGCTGTCACTGTCCGGCCCGGGCGTGGGTCTCCGCCGCCTGCACGAGGCGGGCGGCTTCGGCGACGATGCGCGCACGCTCCCCACTCGCCCAGGTGACCCCGTTGGCGGCGACGTCGAGCCAGTGCACGCGCGGGTCGCGGCGGAACCACTTCAGCTGCCGGGAGGCGAGTTTGCGGGTGGCGGCGGCAGTGGCGGCGACCGCCTCCGATCGTGACATGCGGCCGTCGAGTACGGCGATGGCCTGGGCGTAGCCGATGGCGCGCGGCGCGGTCGGGCCCTCCCGCAGGCCGTCCTCGAGCAGGCCGGCAGTCTCCTCCAGCAGGCCGGAGGTGAACATGGTCTCGGCGCGCACGTCGATGCGCCGGTTCAGGACGTCGCGGTCCCAGCGCAGCGCCAAGTGCACGGTGGGGACGAGGTCGGCGTAGCGGGGCAGCGAGGCGGAGAAGGGACGGCCGGTGAGCCGCACCACCTCCAGGGCGCGCACAATGCGCCGCGTGTTGCCCGGCTCAATGCGCGCGGCGGCTTCCGGGTCCACCCGTTGCAGCTCCTGCCGCAGAGCGGCGGTGCCCTCGACTCGGGCGCGTTCCTCCAGCGCGGCACGCAGCCGGGGGTCGGTGCCGGGAAAGTCCAGGGCGTCGGTGACGGCGCGCACGTACAGCCCGGAGCCGCCCACGATGACGGCCCGGTTGCCGCGCTCGGTGATGCCCTTTAGGTCGGCGCGGGCATGGAACTGGTAGGCGGCGACGCTGGCCTCCTGGCGCACGTCCAGCACGTCGAGTTGGTGGTGGGGGTAGCCGCGGCGCTCGGCGAAGGGGAGCTTGGCGGTGCCGATGTCCATGCCGCGGTAGAGCTGGAAGGCATCGGCGTTGACCATCTCGGCCGCCCCGCCCAGGGCATCGGCCAGGTCCAGGGCGAGCTCGGATTTACCGGTGGCGGTGGGACCGACCACCGCCACCTGCACCGGCGGGATCTGGGCGCTCACAGCTCGGGCAGCAGGGGTTGGACCCGGCTGAGGGCCTGGGTGCAGGAGGACAGGGCGGTGTCCAGATGCAGGCGCAGCTGAGCGTCGGTGACGCCCGGCTCCATCCCCACCAGGTAGGTGGCACGCACCAGCGGACCGGCCGGAGTGTCCACGAGGGCGACGGTCGGGAAGTACTTGTCGCGGTTCCAGTCGTTGACGGAGGCCGCCAGCTCGTCGCGTTCGCTCCCACCGGCCGGCTTCTCCCAGTCGCCGGACACCAGCAGCCAGTCGTCGTGGCCCTCGGGAATCTCAATGACGAAGGGGAAGCCGTCCCAAGTGCCCAGCAGGCATACGTGGCCATCCTCGCGGTGCCGGCGCACCCCGTAGCCCATCGGACCGGTGAGCATGGCCTCGATGCGATCCAGGGTCAGTGGGGTGGGCAATTCGCCGTTGTCGGGCCCGCGTGTGGTGCCGCGGGCGACCTGCGCCGAGCCGGACTGCGAGTCGGCTCGGGTGTCGACGCGCTCGGGGTAGTCGATGTCGAAGTCGGACAGGTCCATCGGCCCGGGGTGGCGCAGCCGACGCCCGCCCTCGCGGTGGATTTGCCGCACGTCGGGCGGGTTGTCCTGGTCGCCGGGAACGCGCTCATCCCAGGACTTGCCGAACAGGCGGGCGATAAAACCGGTCCAACGCCGGCCGGGCCGACGGCTCATGGCTCCAGCCTTCCGCGGATGGGGTCCGGGAAGACATCCTCCGCCTCCCGCATGAGGGCGACGATGAGCCGGCAGCCGGTGAAGATGAAGTCCTCGAGCTGCGCGTCGGTCATGCCGGCGCCCAGCGGATAGGTGACCTCCCCGTGCAGCCGCACCACGCCGCCGTCGGCAATCGTCAGGTAGGCCTTGGGACCGATGCGGGTGGCGTTCCAGTCCTCCACCAGGCGGCGCAGTTCAGCCAGGTGCTCGGTGTCGGCGATGCGGTGCCACACGCCGCGCAGCTGCAGGGCGCGGTCGCCCTGGAAGATGGCGTGGACGGTGACGTAGCGCCAGGGGATACCGACGTCGCCCTCATCGTCGAGGAAGAAGCGCAGGCCCAGGCGACGCACGCAGTCCATGACGCGGTCGACGTCCACCGGAGCCGGGGCTGCGGGGGCGTCGGCGGCGCTGGCGGGTTCGAACTGCGGCATGACACCAGCGTAACGGGCAGCCCGAGTGTTTCCCATGTGGCTTCGCGGACGGCTGCGCGGCACGCAACCGGCGGGAGAGGTTGGGGCGAAGGCGTGGCGGGGCTGGCGGGAGCGGCCCGAGGCACGAGGGCCGCGGATGACGGGCCGGGCCCCAGGCTATCGGCGAGCGGGAGAGGTTGGGGCGAAGGCGTGGCGGGGCTGGCGGGAGCGGCCCGAGGCACGAGG
>NZ_QMIN01000024.1:0-7547 GCF_003287795.1 Actinomyces sp. Z5 | reverse complement strand
ACCGCCCACGCCCCGTTGGACCGCCCACGCCCCGTTGGACCGCTGTAACCGGCGGCTACGGCGGTCCAACCGGGGAACAGGGGTCCAACCGGGGAACAGGGGTCCAACGGGCGGGTCGGCAGCCGCGCACGCAGACACCGGGGCTTGCCCCGACGCTCCCGTACTACGCCCTACGGTCACGAACCACACCCCTGACTTACTCGTCTAGGCTTGAGCCCGTGCTTGTTCTGGCATCTCAGTCCACCGGTCGGCTGGCGACCCTGCGCGCAGCCGGTGTCGATCCGCAAGTGCTGGTATCGGACGTCGACGAATCCCGCGTCCTGGCCGACCTCGCCGACGCCCACGCGGCCGCCGATGCTCCCGCCCCCACGCCCACCGAGCAGGTGCAGGCGCTGGCGCGGGCAAAGGCGCTGGATGTGGCCGGTGGCCTCCCGCCCGCCGCGGTGGAGGCGGACCCGGACCTGGTGGTGGTCGGCTGTGACTCCATGCTGGAGATCGATGGCGCGGTGGTAGGCAAGCCCGGCACGGCGCAGCGGGCCCGCGAGCGCTGGCTGACGATGCGCGGCCGCAGCGGCACCCTGCACACCGGTCACAGTCTGGTGCGCGCACGCGATGCGGCCACCGCCGAGGGCGTGTCCTCCACGATCGTGCACTTCGGCTCCCCCAGCGACACCGAGATCGACACCTACATCGCCTCCGGGGAGCCTCTGTGGTGTGCGGGCGCCTTCACCATCGACGGCCTGGGCGGCGCCTTCATCGACGGCGTCGAGGGGGATCCGCACGGTGTGGTGGGCATCTCTCTGCCGCTGCTGCGGCGCCTGCTGGCCCGCCTGGGCATCACCTGGACCGATCTGTGGTCCGCGCCGGCGCGCTGAGCCCGCTCAGCGCCGCACCAGCACGGTGCGCCCGGCGATGGTGAGGCCGCTGGCGGGGAGGACGCCGAGTCGGGCCACCCCGTCGACCGGCAGTGCGGCGGGGCCGGGGAAGCGCAGGTCGACGACGCCGGTCGTGGGAGTGAGGGCGAGGCTGAGTGCGCCCAACAGCAAGCCGTGGGCGACGAGTTCCTGCTCCCCCACGGCCAGCCCGGCTCGGTGGGCGGCACCGGGGTGGAGGTGGATGGGGTTGTGGTCGCCGGTGGCGTCGGCCCAGGCGCGCACGTCCGCAGCCGTGATGGTGAGGGTCCCGGGCGTATCGACGTCGCGGAGCGCCGAATCGGTGTCGGCACCCGGCGGGTGCGGACCGGTGGGGACGGGAGGGGCGGTCGGCGGTGTGCGGCGGGCCAGGTCGTGGGTCACGCGGGCGCCGGCGGGCCAGGCGGGTCCGGCGTCGCGGACGACGACCGCCCCCTGCAGCAGTTCCCAGCCGCCGCGAGCAGTTCGACGAAGGCCGACCTCGGTGCCTCCGGCACCCGGCTCCTGGGGGCGATCGTCGGGAGCCTGGGCGCCGACCGGGGCGATCCGACAGCGGCGGTGGATGAGGCCGGCCGCGCCCGTCTCCATGGGGCGCTCAGGCGGCCGTTGCCCGGCGCTGTCCGATTCGAAGGCGCCGTCGCTGACCAGGTGCTCGGTCAGCCGCCCCAGTGCCAGGACTGCGGGCAGAAGCTGCTGCGCCGCGCCGGTTGCACGGGACCACGGCGCGGACCGTGCGGTGGCGACCGTCTCGCGCCCAGGGGTCGGCGCTGTGCGCATGAGTACGCGCGCTATGACGGCGGCCATGTCCGCGGCCGTCGCGGCACCCGGAGTCGCCGTCGTGGAGGTACAGCAAGGCCCCGACGACCTGGAGTCGTCGGGGCCTGTGCGCGCAGGGGGCGCCGCCATGATCAGCGGGTCTCGCGGTGCTCCGTGTGCTTGCCGCAGCGCGGGCAGAACTTCGACAGAGACAGCCGGTCCGGGGTGTTCCGGCGGTTCTTCTTGGTGATGTAGTTGCGCTCCTTGCACTCCGAGCACGCCAGAGTGATCTTGGGGCGAACGTCGCTGGACTTAGCCACGTAACTCTCCTCTCAGTGATCCTCGAGCGGCCCTTGGGGTGCCATGCTCGAACTTGCGTAGCGGGGGAGGGACTCGAACCCTCGACCTCACGATTATGAGTCGTGCGCTCTAACCAGCTGAGCTACCTCGCCAGATGACACGTCAGGGGCCCGTAGGCCCCCGCAGTATCAGAGCCCCGAAAGGGATTCGAACCCTTGACCTTCTCCTTACCATGGAGACGCTCTACCGACTGAGCTATCGGGGCAACGAGCGGAACTTTAGGCAGATCGGATTCGCACACGCAACTCCGTTCGCCGTGGCTTCGCTCACCGCGGCCCCGCCTTGCGGGCGGGTCTGACTGCGTGCGCGCAAACGCCGCAACCATGGTGGCGGGTGAGGGATTCGAACCCCCGTAGCATACTGCGGCTGATTTACAGTCAGCTCCCATTGGCCGCTCGGGCAACCCGCCGGGCTCCGGGCTCGTCGTAGGCCGTTCTCACGACCTCACGTCCTCGCTCGGTGCCGTGGAAGGATAGCAAGCCGACGGCGGCGCACGCCAATCGCCGCCATAGGACCCTGCTCACAGCGACGCCGGTGCCACGTCCAGCCCCATCTTGACGCGATGCGTTCTAGAGTCGTTGCCATGTCGCAACCTCAGTCCCCCTACGGCCCCAACCAGCAGCCCGCTCCCCAGTCCCAGTACGGACAGGCCCCGTACGGTCAGCAGCAACCCGGGATGTCGACGCCGACACCCGGCGCTCCCATGCAGCAGCCCCAACAGCCCACGCGCCAGAAACGCCGGATCCCCACGATTGTGATCGCAGTGCCGTTGATCATCATCATCGGCGTCATCATCGGCGTGACTTCGCTCAATCGTCCCACCCCCGCCACCAAGGCCGCCACCGGGGAGTGCATCCAGGAACCGGAGGGCAAAAAGAGCAGCGAGGTCCACGTCACGGACTGTGACGCCGACGACGCCGCCTACAAGGTCACCGCGGCCGCCGGAGCCGACTGCACCACCGTGGCAGGTACAACCACCGTCTATGAAGACCTGTGCCTGATCGGCGTGAACGAGGACCCGAGTATCTCGTTGGCCGGCGTACAGGAGGGCGACTGCCTGCACATCAACGAGTCCACCCGGGAGGCCACGGCGCAGGACTGCACTACTGGGAGTCGTGAGGTCTTGAAGGTACTCACCGACGTCAAGGACTCCGAAATGGAGACATGGCCTGACGCCTGCTACAACGCCGGCGTCGATGATGACGCATACGACTATTGGTACGTGTGGAACTTCGACTTCTACAGCTCCAGCACCGAACCCAACCTGGGAAGCCTGACCGGAGACGACACCAACGACATCGTGTTCTGTCTGGGCACCGAGCAGCCCTGATTCTCTCTCCCCCCCCGGCCTAGGCACCGCGGCCGCGCCACGCCGCCGAATCAGTAGCCGGCCATCTGCTCCAGACGGGCGATGCGCTGGGCCATCGGCGGGTGGGTGGCGAACAGGTTTCGCACCCCGCCGAAGGGGTTGGCGATCATCATGGCGCTGACCGGCTCCAGGCGCGGGTCCTGCGGCATGGGCGCGGCGGCCACGCCCGTCTCCAGCTTGTGCAGCGCACTGGCCAGGGCCAGCGGGTCGTTGGTCAGGACCGCGCCGTCGTGATCGGCGTCGTACTCGCGGGTGCGGGAGACTGCGAACTGGGTCAGGCTGGCCGCCAGCGGAGCCAGCAGCGCCAGCAGGAGCAGGACGAGCGCGTTGGAGTCGCGGCGGTCGCGACCCCCGCCGAACCACATGATGCCGGCCGGTGGCGATCGAGGAGATCACCCCGGCGATGCCGGCGGCGATCGAGCCGGTCAGGATGTCCCGGTTGTACACATGGGACAGCTCGTGGCCGAGCACTCCCCGCAACTCCCGCTCATTGAGCAGCTGCAAAATGCCCTGGGTGCAGCAAACGGCGGCGTGCTGCGGGTCACGGCCGGTGGCGAAGGCGTTCGGGCTCACGGTCGGCGCCACGTACAGGCGGGGCATGGGCTGCCCCGCCGCCGTGGACAGCTCGCGCACGACGGCGTACATGACCGGCTGCTGCGCCTCGCTGACCTCGACGGCGCCCATGGAGCGCACCGCAAGCTTGTCGGAGTTCCAGTAGGAGTATGCCGTCTGCGCCACCCCGATCGCGGGCATGAGCAGCAGCCAGATGCTCGAGCCGGTGCCGCGCGCCAGCAGCCAGCCGATCAGGAGCAGCAACCCCCACAGTCCCCCCATGAGGACCGCCGTTTTAAGTCCGTTGTGGTGGTTCGTGCTGGTCATGTCGACGAGTGTATGAACACTCGCTGTGGCCTTGCTGGGAATGGGCCGTCTTCAGGCCAGCAGAGTGGCCACGTCGGCGACGGCGAGGTCCAGGGCCTGACCGACGCCGTCCGTGTACAGGGCGCCGGCGTGGGTGGCCAGGCCGCGGGCGAGGTCGGACCGCTGCCGACACGCGTCGCGCCAGCCGTTGTCGGCCAGGGCGACGGCGTAGGGCAGGGTCGCGTTGGTCAGTGCGTAGGTCGAGGTGTAGGACACGGCCCCGGGCATGTTGCCGACGGCGTAGAAGATCTTGCCGTCCACCTCGTAGGTGGGCTCGGAGTGGGTGGTGACGTGGGAGTCCTCGAAGCATCCGCCCTGATCGATGGCGATGTCCACGAGCACCGAGCCCGGGCGCATCGCCTGGACCATCGCGTGAGTCACCAGTCTGGGGGTGCGAGAACCGGGGACGAGCACGGCCCCGATGACGAGGTCGGCGTCGGCCACCGCGCCGGCCACATCCAGCGGGGTGGAGAAGCGCGTGCGGACCGTCCCGCCGGTCAGTTCGTCGATCTGGCGCATGCGGACCGGGTTGACGTCCATGACGGTGACGTCCGCACCCATGCCGGCCGCCACGCGGGCGGCGGCCAGGCCGGCGGTGCCACCGCCGAGGACGACGACGTTGCCGCGGCGCACGCCCGCGGCTCCGCCCAGCAGCACGCCGGAGCCGCCGCCCGGGGCGAGCAGGGCGTCTGCACCAACCTGCGCCCCGAGCCGCCCCGCGATCTCGGACATGGGGGCGAGCAGCGGCAGACCGCCGTCGTCGGTGGCTACCGTCTCATAGGCGACGGCGGTGACCCGCTTCGCCAGCAGAGCCTCGGTGAGCGCGCGGTCGGCGGCCAGGTGCAGATAGGTGAACAGCAACAGGCCCTCGCGCAGGTAGCCGAACTCGGCCGGAACCGGCTCCTTGACCTTGAGGATCATTTCGGCGTCGCCCCAGACAGAGGCCGCCTCGGCGGCGATGTCCGCGCCGGCGTCGAGGTAATCCGCATCGGTGATGCCGGCGCCCAGCCCGGCGCCGGCCTGTACGGTCACCCCATGCCCGTGGCGAACCAGTGTGTCCACGCCTGCCGGCGTGAGCGCCACGCGGTACTCGTGATCCTTGACCTCGGTGGGGACGCCGATGCGCATGGGAGGCTGCCTTTCTCTGGTTGGCGCCTGGACAACAGGCCTGGGCGGCACAGCCTACCGCCCCGGCGGCGGGTCAGTCCCGCAGTCGGTGTGCGACCCGCTCGGGCACGCGGTCGGGGTCCGGCTGGCCGATGAGGTCGTCGGGACCCTCGGTGCTGCGGGAGATGGCGGTCATGGCATCCCGGGCGACGACCTTGACGCGCTCGCGCGGCTTGGACTCGCCCCCAGTGACGGTGACCTCGCCGTACTCCTCCCCCAGGTGGCGTTCATAGGCGTCCAGCAGCTCCCAGCCCTCCCAGGTGGTGTAGGGCACGTCGCGGGAGTCGAGCAGCGCCAGCAGGGCGTCGTGGCCGACCTGGGACTCGTCCTCCGTGGTGGCGTGCAGCAGGCCGGCGTTGGCGTCGGCGACCAGGTTCGTGATCGTCTCCTGGGCGTCGGACTTGGTGGAGCCGATCAGGCCGACCGGGCCGCGGCGGATCCAGCCGGTGGCGTAGATGCCGGTGAGCGGTTCACCGTCATCGCCGAGCACGCGGCCGCCGGCGTTGGGGATCACGTGCCGGTCGGCGTCGAAGGGCAGGCCCTCGATCGGGCTGCCGGCGTAGCCGACGGCGCGGTAGACGGCCTGCACCGGCCAGTCCCGGAACTCGCCGGTGCCGGAGACGGTGCCGTCGCCGTTGAGGCGGGTGCGTTCGGTGCGCAGGGCGCGCACATGCCCGGCGTCGTCGGTGAGGATGGCGGCCGGCGCCTGGAACAGGTGGATGTGGATGGTGCGGGAGGCGGTCAGTTCCTCGGGTTCCTGCATGGCGTAGTTCTCCAGGGCCTTGACCACCTGCCGCTGCTGGTTGGAGGCGGCCAGGGCCTCGCGGGAGCCCTCGTCGTACTCGAAGTCCTCCTCGTCGACGGTGACGTCCACGTCGGGCTGCTTGCCGAGTTCGCGCAGCTCCAGGGGGGTGAACTTCACCTGGGCGGGGCCGCGGCGACCGAATACGTGCACGTCGGTGACCGGGGACTTCGCCAGGGTCTCGGCCACATTCGTCGGGATCTCCGTGGTCATCAGGTCCTCCACGTGCTTGGCCAGGATGCGGGAGATGTCCAGGGCGACGTTGCCGACGCCGATGACGGCGACCTGCCGGGCCTCCAGCGGCCAGGTGCGCGGGTGGTCGGGGTGACCGTCGTACCAGGAGACGAAGTCGGCGCCGCCGTATGCCTCGGGCGCGTCAATCCCGGGGATGTCCAGGGGGGCGTCGGTGTCGGCGCCGGTGGAGAAGATCAAGGCGTCGTAGTGCTCGTGCAGCTCGGCGACGGAGATGTCGCGGCCGACCTCCACGTTGCCGATCAGCCGGATGTCGCCGCGCTGGAGGATCTTGTAAAGGGCCACGATGATCTGCTTGATGCGCGGGTGGTCCGGGGCGACGCCGTAGCGCACCAGCCCGTAGGGGGCCGGGAGGCGCTCAAACAGGTCGATATTCACGTCCAAACCCGATTTCGACAGGATGTCCGAAGCGTAGATACCGGCGGGGCCTGCTCCGATGACGGCAACATTGAGGGGACGTGCGTTCACTGCTCTTCGTTCCTAGTGACTACGGGTGGGCGGCCCCACGCGCACCGGGCGGTGCGCCGCTCAGGCCGGCCCAAGTGTATGCGGGTGTTCGCCGGTCGCGGTGTGGCGTGCGTCCCGCTCGCCCGACCAGGCTCCGCCGCTCCGCTCGCCGAAGTCGACACGAGTGGCGCACCGCGACCGATGCAGGCGGCGCATCACAGTCAAGGCCGAGCGTTTCCGGCTCTTCGTGTTTGTGGGTGTGGTGGTGGGTGGGGTGTCTGGGTGGTGGTTTGTGTGTGTGCTCCGGCGGGTGCGATGAGCGGGGATGGGATAGTTCACCGTGAATCTCGGTGAATCTCGGTGGATCACGGCGGACAGCGGCGGATCGTGCGTGACGGTTCGGGTGCTTGCGTGAAAGTTCGCGCCTTCGCCTGACGGTTCGTACGCTCGGGTCGACGGTTCGGCACATCCAGCGACGGTTCGTACGCTCTGGTCGACGGTTCGGCACATCCGGCGACGGTTCGTGGGGTAGGGGTACGAACCGTCGTTGTGATGTCTCAGGACA
>NZ_QMIN01000001.1:0-50338 GCF_003287795.1 Actinomyces sp. Z5 | reverse complement strand
CCCCACCGTCAACCCCCCAAACAAAACACACCACAAGCCGAACCACACCCGCCACCACCGAACCAACACAGCCGCGGAGCACGTCTAGAATCCGCGCCGTGTCCAGCTCCTCCACACCGTCTCCCACCCACACTGCCTTGCCGCACCGCCCGGTCGACACCGTCATGCTGTTCCTCGACCTGGTCTACGTTTTCGCCGTGGCCGGCATCAGCGGCCTGCTGCGCGACAACGGGGCCCTCGGCCTGCTCCACGGCGCCGTCGTCCTCGCGGTCATCTACTGGCTGTGGTGCATCACCTCCATTCAGGCGAGCATGCGCGACGTGACCACCAACCACAACCGGTTGGTGGTACTGGCCCTGGCGCTGGTGACGCTGGCCGTCGCCATCACCGTCCCGCACGCCTTCGGCACCCACGCACTCGCCTTCGCCCTGGCCTGTTGGGCGGCCCGCGGCGTCCTACTGATCGGCATGGTCGGCACCGCCTGGCGAGTGTTCACCCCCGACCTAGTGGGAGTGGTCCTGACCGGCCCCCTGCTCGTGGCCGGAGCGCTGCTCGGCGGAAACGCCCAGCTGGGCCTGTGGGGCGCCGCGGCCCTGCTGGAGCTGGTCAGCCCCAGCCTGCAGCGCCGTCGCATGCGGGCGGTGAGCTACGACGCCGAGAACGTGGTGGAGCGCTTCGGCCTGCTGGTGATTGTGGCCCTGGGTGAGACCGTGGTGGGCATCGGCGAGCCACTGAGCGAGGCCGAGGCGATCGACTGGCGCCAGGCCGTCGCCGTGATCGCGGCCTTCGCGCTGGTCGGAGGGCTGTGGTGGTCCTACTTCCACCACAGCAGCGGCCTGGTGCTGCGGCTGTTGGAGACAGCAGGCACACCCTTCGACGTCGTGCGCGAGGTGCTCGTCTATGGGCACCTGGTCCTCATCGGCGGCATCATCGCCGTCGCCGCCGGCTTCCACAGCGTGCTCGAGGAGCCCGACGCCCCGATGGGATGGAAGATGGCGGTGCTGCTGTGCCTGGGGGTGGCCGCGTTCCTGGCGGTGTTCCTGCACGTGCGCGCCCGCGTCTTCTCCAAGCTGTATCGCTCCCGGCTGGCGGGCATGCTGGCGGCGGCGCTGCTGGCACCCCTGGCGGCGACGACGCTGCCCGGCTGGGCCGCGCTGGCGGCCGCCGCCGGCATCGCGCTGGTGGTGTCTGCCTGGGAGACCCTCTCCCCCACGTCCGCCGGACTGCCCGCCCCCGAGGACTTCCGCTGAGCCGCTGTGGCCATGCCCGTCGCAGTGGGTTCCGGCATATCGGGACGGCCGGGCGGGCCCGTCGCCGAATATGACGCGTACGCGCTCTCGACTCCCGCGGCTGCTAACGTGCGTTCGGCGGCCTGCCAGCCGTACCGGCGCCGTTCCCGGGTGCGCACGGTGTGGACCGGCCCCGTCCACGCCCACTTCGACGACGGGTGTGGGCTCCTCCTCCTGAAAGGACCGGCATGTTCGTCCTAGTCCCCACCACACCACTGGATGCCAACACGATCCGCTTCATTGCGGAGTCCACCAACGCCATGCTGGAGGCGCGGGCCGCAGAGCAGACCACGCGAGACGAGCGCGCTAACGGCGCACGCCGCCACGCCCCGATCGGCGCCCGGCCGACGGCGCTACCAGTGAACTGACCGCGTCGTCACCAGGCGTCTACTACGCCACTTCACCGTTGGGCACGCCGGTTCGACCTTTGCTGAACGGCCCACAGCCATTCAGCAGACCCCTAAGGGGCGTAGCAGACGGTGAACCGGCGTAGTAGACGGTCACCATCACCCGCAGAACCGTCGGCCCAACCCTGCCGCCACGGACACTAAACGCGAGCGCCGTGGCCCGCCGCGCCAACCGCTAGCATGGCAGCGCGATCGAGGAGGATCGGCAGCCGCGCGCACATCCCCCGATCAGCTGCTGGAAGTCGGCGCCGTCATGCGCGCGGCCAGGCAGATCGCAGTGAAGGAGATACGGTGCACAGCAACTCGCCCGACGACGCAGCACTTCCCCGGGCGCTGGACCTGCTCGCCGAGCAGTTCCCCCTCTACGACTGGACCTACAGGGAGGTGCCTGAAACCAGCGGCGCCGAGGTCGGTTTTGAGTGGTTCGGCGGAGACGATGAGGAAGTCATGGTCTGCGTCTTCCGCGGCAGCAGCATCGGCGAACGCTTCCACCGCCACGGGTTCTTCTTCCTCAACTACGCCTACCAGGGTGACTACCGGGCGCTGAGTCACCGGTCCGACAACCTGGTGACGGTGCACGAGGGCCAGATGTATACGGGCCAGCCCTTCCACGGCTACGCGCTGCGCTCCAGCGTCGACGAGCAATGCACGATCGTGGGCGTGCTGATACGCGCCCAGACCTTCTACCGAGAGTTCCTGCCGCCGGTCATGGCCGACGCCGAGCTGTTGGACTTCTATCTGGGCCCGCGCGACGACGCCTTCAGCGACGAGTTCCGGCACGTCACCATCCCCGACTCCTCCCCCGTGCGCCGGCTGCTGGAGATCATGGTGGTTGAGTACGCCAACCGCCGTGACGATTCCCAGCAAGTCCTCAAGCCGTTGGCCCTGGCGCTGGTAGAACTGGTGGCGCGGGAATGGCGTGCCGAGTACACAGGTAGCACGGGACGAGCCGAGAACGATAGGCCTGGACGCAGCGAAGGAACCGACGCCGGAGCTGGGAGCGGAGGCATCGAGGTTCCGGACAGGCCCGTGTCCTCAACAGTCATTGAGGCCGTGTCCCGGGATTTGGGGGGTGTCACCCTGCAGGCGTTGGCAGACCGTCTGGGCTACCACCCCAACTACCTGAGCACGCTGGTGCGTAAGGAGACGGGGAAGAACTTCTCCCAGTTGGTCCTCCAACTGCGCATGGAACGCGCCGCCCTCCTGGTGGAGCGGACCACACTGTCAGTGGAGGAGATCGCCCGGAGCGTCGGCTACTCCAGCACGAGTAACTTCTACCGGGCTTACATGAGGTACTTCGGTCACTCTCCCCGGGGAAGAAGCCGGGAGTAGCTCGTGGCCCGCTGAAGATACGACCTGAGGAATTGGCCCGGTGGTGCTGAGATGCGGGCGCTGCGCAAGACCGAGCGGGAATGGAATAGTGCGGACCGTTCCAGCAGACACATCGTCGCCGAGGTGCCGGCGAGAATCATGCACCCCTCGACGGCGATCGGACTCCTAGACCAGCTGCCCCAAGAAGATCCTCAAGCACAGCAAGGAGAGAATCATGCAGGACATCACCGGAAAGACCGCGATCATCACGGGTGCCAGTTCCGGCATCGGCAGGGCGTCCGCCCTCGCGCTGGCCGAGGAAGGGGTCAACCTCGTACTGACCGCCAGGTCTGCGGACAAGCTGGCGGACATCGCCCAGCAGTGCCGTGAAATGGGCGTCCAGGCCGTCTACCACGCCGGTGACGCCCGCGAGGAGGCCACCGTGATCGCTACCGTCAAGCTGGCGATGGACACCTTCGAACGGATCGACATACTCGTCTCCAACGCGGGCATCGGCATTGCCGGACCGTTCCTGGACTCCACCATGGAGACCTACGACGTGCAGATGGACACCAATGTGCGCTCCTCCTACGCGTTCTGTCTGCACGCGGTACCCGAGATGATCAAGCAGGAGGAGTCCCAGCTGATCATCGTCTCCTCCGTCACCGGCATCAATGGCCATGCCCAAGAGGTCGCCTACTCCGCCACCAAGTTCGCCAACCGGGGCATGGCGCAGGCGCTCAACCTGGAGTTCCGCGAGCAGGGGCTCAAGGTGTGCACGCTGTGTCCCTCGGCTACCAACACCGAGTTCCAGGTGGGTGCCGGACGCACGCACGAGGAGAACGATGCCCGCCTCATGCTGCTGCCGCAGGACGTGGCCGACGCCGTCGTGTTCATCTGCAAGCAGAGCAAGGGCACCAGCCGCGTGATGGAGATGACCCTGGCTGCCATGTCCGGGAACTGAGGCCACACCTCACAGCGCATCACCAACCGCAAGGGGCACGAAGAGCTCGTTTCGGGGATGAACCGTGCCGAGCTCCGTGTGCTCCCAGACGCATCCTCTCAGGTGAGCAGATCTCGCAGCAGGACCGCCATGTTCGTGGACAGGTTGGCGTGGTGGTCCGTCACGTACAGCACGCCGTCACGCGTCGAGCAGCGCAACTCGAGGACGTAGGAGGCGAACCACTCCAGAGAGATCCATAGGCAACCGTCACGATGCACGGCCTCAGCGAGCATGGAGGTCACTCGTCCGTTCCTCACGCACCCGATGCCGCCGCGCGCGAACTGCAGGCTCTGTCCATCGGACAGCGTCAAGACCGCCACGGCGCCTCCCTCGGACTCCTCCAGCGCAGCGTCGAAGGTGCACGCGATGAAGCTCAGGGGGACGTATACGTATTCCCCTCGCACGAGTGCGTCACCGCCCAGCCCGTGGTACTTGAGCTTCCTCCAAGTGAAGGCCTCCCCACCGAGCTCGACGACGCCTCCGCAGACCCACGCACGACTGCAGCCGTTCGCCACCGCGACCGCCCAGTCATCACCTTGCCGAGGGCATACGGACCCCGTGTCCTGAATGAGACCGTCCTCATGGCGACGCATCCCCGAGAACAGGTAGTCCCAGACGAGCTCGGCGTCATCGAAGGTCTGGCCGTGATCGCGATTGCGCACATCCCGGAACACTAAGTCCGCGTTCCCACCCCGATAGAAGGCGAAGTTGTCGTCCCCTCGGATGGAGATCGCGGGTGGCTCGGTGATCCCATTGACAGCACGCCAGTACTCGCGGTTGCGACGGACCACTTCCTGAACTGGCATCCCCGCGTCCTTCGGCGGCCCGTCGAGGTCCAGCCGAGACTGCCAGATGGCCAGCGGACCGGCCCGGTTCAGAGGGCGTCCGTCGGCATCGAAGAGAAGGTTGGGTTTGGCCGGGCCGCCGGAGCCAGCTGCGCCCGCCAGCACGTCCCCGAAATAGCGGGCGAACTGGGAGGTCATGAGGTTCCCCATGGACATTCCCTGCATGAACACCCGGCTCCGGTCGATGGAGTATTCCTGGCAGCACTGCTCAATGAGACCGAGGATGAAGCGCAGATCATGGTTATCCTCCGGATTGGCGGGAGGAGTGTTCAAGTACATGCCCTCAGCATCCGGACGGGTGAAAGCCTCGACGTCCTCCGCAGCGACGTCCACGGTCCAGAAGTTACGGGTTCCAGCGCTCGGGAACACCACGATGAAGCCCTCGCGGTCGGCCACATTGGTCCATGAGGTGTACACGGCCTGCGCCCACCCGGTCATCATGCCGCCGTGCAGGGAAACGACGAGTGGCACGGGAACCGTCGGGTCGTAGGACTCGGGCACATAGAGGTACCAGTGGTCGACGACGCCGTCAGCGATCTCTCCGGAGCATTCAGCCAGTCGGGGAGGGAAGGGCTGGGAGTTGTTGCCGTTCTCATTTACGACGATGCTGGAGTTCTTCAGAGATTTTGGGAGATAGTCCCGGTTGTCGTCATCCGGGACGCCCGGGCGAATGAATGCCGATCTTCCTGTCATGTGAAACACCTTTCGCTGTGCGGGTCGCGGGTCTCCTGATGTCTCAAAGGCACGCATCCTCAAGATCGAAGAATTCAAGGGCCTCTCGGATAGCGCGGTCCCAGAAGTCCCACTCGTGTCCGTACCCTTCGGTGATGACGAACTCCGCCTCAAGGCCGATCTCCTCGGCGTGCTTCTTGAAGGTCATCAGATCAGGGACTATGTAGTCGTCATCGCCGCCAGTGTGGAAGCGCAGCCGCGGCAGCGCCCCGCTGGCGGCCTTCTCGTCGATGATCCGCCAAACGTTCTCCTCCGATGCCTTGAAGGCCTCCAGGCCACCGGCGTTGTGGACCATGCCCGCCAGACGCCGAGCGAAGATGTCATCCGAGGCGAGGTACTCCTCGGTCAGGAGATCGAAGTTCTTCGGCGCGGCGGAGAGCACCGCCGCCGCTGCGAAGAGCTCCGGGTGGTTGACCGCGAACTTGATGGTGGCTCGTCCCCCCATGGACAGGCCCGCAATGAAGTTGTCCTCCCGCCTATGTGAGACCGGGAACCAGTTCCATACCAGCGGCATGAGTTCCTTAATGACGTAATCGTATGCGTCGTAGCCCAGCATCGCGCCGCTCCAGTTGGAGAAGTTGGAGTTCTGCCCGCTCGGCATGACCACCGCGATGCCCTTGTCGACGGCGTAACGTTCAATATTCGTCTTGCGCACCCAGTCACTGTGGTCACCGAAGGTCCCATGCAGCAGCCACAAAACCTTCAGGTCTCGGGCTCGCTCGTAATAGTCGGTCGGTTCCTCGGCCTGCGGGCGGTCTGGCAGGATCATTGTGAACTCCTGGTTCGCGCGCAGATGCCTACTCTCGAAGTTCATGGTCAGCAACGCCATAGCTTCTCCTAGTGTCATTGAATCCGGCACGGCATCCCTGCCACACCGATGGTGCGCAGCAACTATCCGCCCCTCATCCCACCTGCGTGAGCCGCCATCCGGCGGCGATATCCCGGCTGATCGCGCCGCGATGGCGGCTCACGCACTGCGCGCATCCTGATTGACTCGGCACATGACGCGGATCGCAGTGCGGCCTACACCACCCGCCTGCGCCCCGCGCCCGAGCAGTTCCCGTCCGTACCAGAGCGCCTCCGTGAGGGGCATCGAGGTCACGCATGTCCGCAGTCAACAACCAACGCATCTGGTCGACTGGATTCACCATCATCTTCGTCATTAATGTCATCATCAACTTCGCGCAGTACATGATGATCACGCTGGTGCCCAAGTTCGCCGAGTCCCTGGGCGCCTCGGCCGTGGTCATCGGCGTGGTCACCGGGACCTTCGCGATCACGGCGTTGGCGGTTCGTCCCCTGGTCGGACCGGCCACCCTACGTCTTCGCAGCCAATGGCTGCTTGCGGGCACGCTTCTGATTCTCATGGCTGCCTTCATCCTCTACTCCTCGGCAAACAGTGTCACGGGCCTGTTCGTGGCACGTCTCCTGCACGGAACAGGAATGGGATTCCTGGCTCCGGTCACCCTGTCGCTGGCCAGCCAGGCTCTCCCGGCGGAGCGCATGGCGCAGGGCATTGGGGTCTTCTCCCTGGGCCAGGCGGTGGCCACGGCCGTCGGCCCGTCAACGGGACTCTGGCTCCTAGACGTGATCGGCTACCGGGGAACCTTCCTGGCCTCTGGAGGCCTCATCGCGATCGCCTTCCTGATGACCTGGGCGCTATCCCCCGCTCCTCCGCCGGCACGCACCGACGGCACGTCCTTCTCCTGGCGATCCGTTATCGCACCCGAGGCGGTGGTCCCGGCCATCGTAATCTTCTTCCTGGCAGGGGCATACTCGGGCATCAACGCCTTCATCGTTCTGCTCGGCGAGTCCGTCGGAGTCGCCGATATAGGTACGTTCTTCACCGCCTACGCCCTCACAATCGTGATCTCGCGTCCCTTGGCGGGACGCATCTCGGACCGACACGGCCTGGCTGTCGTCATCGTGCCAGGCATGGCGGTTTTCGGCCTCGCGTTCGTCGTCGTCAGCCAGGCGCATTCCTTGGCCATGTTTCTGGTGGCCGGAGTGCTCTCGGCCCTGGGTTACGGCATCTGCCAGCCCGCGGTCCAGACCTGGTGCCTAATCAGCGTTGAGCCGGCGCGAAGGGGCATAGCCAGCAACACCAACTACATCGGCGTCGACCTCGCCTATCTGGTGATGCCGGTCGTTGCCGGTTCGATCGTCTCCCAGCTCCGTGACGCGGGCGCCTCAGCGGTGTCCTCGTATCAGATCATGTATCTCTCCCTTATCGTCCCCGTGGCCATCGGTATGGTCGTATTCCTCGCCTATGGCCGGCGCAGTCTATCCCATCAGACCAACAACCCGAATGATCGGAGTTCATCATGAAGCCCGTCGTCAACCAGGCCATGCTTATCACCTACGCGGACTCTTTGGGGGGCAACCTGATGCGCCTGCGTGCCGCCCTGGACACTCACCTACCCGGAGCGTTCGGGGGGCTCCACATCCTGCCCTTCTTCCGCTCCTCGGGGGACCGCGGTTTCGCGGTCATCGATTACGACGACGTCGACCCCGCCTTCGGCGACTGGTCAGACATCGACGCCCTCGGCAAGGACTACTTCCTCATGGCTGACTTCATGCTCAACCATGCCTCGATCCGCTCCCGGGAGTTCCTCGACTACATGGCACGCGGAGATGATTCCACCTACCGATCGATGTTCATCGACTGGGACGAGTTCTGGCCCGAGGGGGAGCCCTCGGACGAGGACATGGAGCTTCTTTACCGACGCAAGCCGGGTGGCCCGGTCAAGGAGTTCACGCGAGCGGACGGGAGGAGCGTGCGGATCTGGAACACCTTCTTCGACGAGCAGGTTGACATCGACCCCTACGACCCCGCCACCCAGGCGTACTACGAGCGCAACCTCAGCCGGCTGGCCCAGCACGTGGCGGCCATCCGGTTCGACGCCTTCGCCTATGCCACTAAACGCCCCGGCACCAGCTGCTTCTTCGTCGAGCCCGATGTCTGGGAAGTCCTCGAAATCGGTCTGAAGCCCCTGAAGCCGTACGGCACCGTCATGCTCCCTGAGATTCATGAGAATTACCGCACGCAGATGAAGATGTCCCGCAAGGGGCACTGGGTCTACGACTTCGCCCTGCCCATGCTTACTCTGCATGCTCTGTTCACCGGGCGCACGGACCATCTCATACACTGGCTGGAGATCTGCCCCCGCCGCCAGTTCACCACTCTGGACACACACGACGGAATCGGCGTGGTAGACGTCGCCGGCCTGCTCAGTGACGAGGAGATCGACCTGGTCTCACAGCGGGTCGACGCCAACACGGCAAACCTCAAGGGGCACGGTCCCGCTCTCCCGGCGATACACCGGGACGGGAAGAAGGTCCGCTACCAGTTGATGACAACCTACTACTCGGCTCTGGGGGAGGACGACGCCGCTTTTCTCCTCGCCCGTGTCTTCCAACTCTTCGTTCCCGGGATCCCACAGCTGTACTACGTCGGGGCACTCTTCGGCGCAAACGACATCGCGGCGCTGGACCGGGTCGGTGATCCCCGCGCCGCCAACCGACACGACTACTCGGAGGCGGAGATCGCGCAGGCAGTCACCCGCCCTGCGGTGCAGACGCTCCTGGCCGCTCTGCGCCTGCGCAACACCTTCCCAGCTTTCAACGGTCATTGCTACGTCTCGGAGCAGGGTCAGGGGCGCATCAGCGTCAAATGGGATGACGGAGCCTGCGCGGTACTACTGGAGGCGGACTTCTCCGACCACTCCTTCGTCATCAAGGCACGGCGGCGGCACGAGCCCTGGCGCCAGGTACTAGTGTCCTGATACCTCACCGACGGGGACGGCCGACGGCGCGCCCGGGAGGCCCCGGCTCAGGACCCCGCCTGATTTCCGCTCCTCGCCCAGGGGTCCAGTTCCGTGCCGAAGACGGCGAAGCGCTGGGCCACGCATCCCAGCCACAGGTAGAACAGATGACGAGAGTTACTCAGGTCGAGGTCAAAGGTGTCCTGAAGGCGATCGACGCGCTTCTGCACGGTGGAGTGGTGCAGGCCCAGCTCGACGCAGGCGCCCCGCACGGACTTGGCCCTGGTCAGGGCGGTCACGGTCTCCTCGAGCCACGGGATCTGCTCAGCGGTGATGAGCTGCACCGTGGGATCGGTCATGACGTCCTCCGGCATGGCATGGAGGAACAGGGGGGCGATCACCTTGAAGCGGTCCCATTCCAACAGCTTGCCGAAGGGGGCCATACGGAGCACCGTTCGCGCTCGACTCCACGACTCCATGATATCCGTCGGTGCCACCGCCGGGCCGGCCCCACCTCGGTGACCGGGGAATTCCGAGTCCAACCTGATCGAGGCGGGCTGAATGACGGCATACACCCGGACGGCACCGATATCGGTCGTGGCACTCAACTGATCGGCTCCGGATATCTTCGTGGTCGCCAAGACCCGATATGTCCGGTTGGCATCCAGCCGCAGTGAGCTAATGAGTTGGACCCGCCGGTCGGCGGCTACCGGGTCATTGAGGAGGATGGACCAAGCCTGGGCGGGGCTGGGGGCGAATGAGTCCATGCGGTCGCGCCAGCGACTCACCCCCTGAACCAGGCGTTCAAGTACCAGGCGATCAGTGGTGCTGGGGTCGGGATTCTCCACCCAAATTCGGCTTCCGGTGTCCGGCGAGACGCACGCCGTCGGCCAACCGGACTCGGGACCAGTCGACCTGCTGGGCAGACGACGCCCCGCGGGGTCGACGCGGATGTCGATCCCGCGGTCCTGCAGGCTCATCCCCGTCACCGACCCGGTCAGTGCGGCACCCCCGCGCAAGTACGCCTCCGGCCCGGCACCGCTGCCATCCAGACTGTCGAAATAATCCAGAACACGCAGTGCCACGCCGGCCTCGGTATCCCGGGCGGCAAGCCTGGACAGAAGGTCCCTCACCCAACCACCTTATCCTGGGGCCCGTAGCCGAATATCCGCCCCAGCCAGCTGTTACGGGACTCCAACGCCGCCCGCCCCACCGAGGTGTGGAAATGGTTCTCGAAGCCGTGGTAGCCGCCGTCCCACACGTGCAGCTCGGCGGAGCCACCTGCCCGCCAGATGCGGGCTGCATAGTCGATGACCTCGGAGCGGAAGGTCTCGGCCGAGCCCACCTCCAACAGGGCAGGCGGCAACCCCGCCAGGTCCTTCACCCGGCCGGGAGTGTTGAACCTGACCTCCCCTGGGTCCGTACCGGCCAGGACCATCGACCAGGCCCTCCGGTTCTCCTCCGCGGACCACGGTCCCGTCAGGGGCTCCTGCCGAACGGAGTCACCGTCTGCGTCGGGGTCGAGCATCGGCGCCATAAGCAACTGACCAGCGAGCGGAGGGCCTGAGTGTTCTCTGGCGAGCAGGGCGGTGCCGGCAGCCAGCCCGCCGCCGGCGCTCATGCCGGCCACGACGATCGCCTCGGGGTTGATCCCCAGCGCCTGGGCGTGCTCGACCACGTAGCACAGGGCGGTGTAGCAGTCCTCTACCAGAGTGGGGGCGGTGAACTCCGGCGCCAACCGGTAGTCGACACTGAAGACGCTGGCCCCGAAGTCGTCAATCCAGCCCTCAAAGTCCGTCACGCCGTCCCAGGGCGTACCCACCATCATCCCGCCGCCGTGAATGTAGAACACGCACGGGCGCAGATCCCTGGCCCCCGCGGCGTGGGTGTGTACCAGGCCGATTGGGTATCCGTCAGCCGCGGGGACCGTGAGATCCTCGACCACGTAGCCCCTGGCCTCGTAGCCCTCGCGGATCTCCTCGGAGAAACCGCGGATATCGGTCCTCATAGCCTCCAGGGCGTCCGCGTCGAAGGGCATGGGTACAAAGCCTCGCACGGCCAGGGCGCCGGCCAACTCGGCGTCATAGGCGGGACGCAGCGGAACCTGACGGCAAAACAACTCACCCATGGTTCAACCCTTCACCGAGCCCTGCAGCAGCGCTTGCTTGAACTGACGCTGGAAGACGATGAATACCAGGAGCGTGGGGATCATCATCAGCAGTGCCGCGGCGCACAGCATGACGACGTCTGTGGCATAGGCCCCTTGAAAGCCAGCGAGTGCACCCCCAACAGTTCGCTGAGACGGATCGTCGATCATCACTACGGTGAGCATGAAATGGTTCCAAGTCCACAGGAAGCTCATAACCATCAGGGTGGACAACGAGGCCTTGGCGATCGGCAGCTGGATGCTGACGAACGTGCGGACTGGTCCAGCGCCGTCGACCTGTGCAGACTCCTCGAGCGCCCCAGGGACGCCGAGGAAATGCGTCCGCATCCAGAACACGCCGAAGGGCATCTGCATGGCCACCAGCGGCAGCGCCACGCTCCACACGGTATTGGTCAGATTAAGGTCCCGCATGGTGATGTAGAGCGGCGTCACAAGGCTCTCCGTGGGCAGGGTCAGGCCCGCGAGGAAGACCAGGAAGAAGATCGCGGATCCGGGCACCTTCAGCCAGGTAAGGGCGTAGGCCGCCATGGTCGACAAGAGTAGGACCAGGGGCACCACAATGATGACGAGCCGAGCGCTGGAGAGCATGAGTGTCGGAAACTTGGCCAGTTCGAAGGCGGTGGCGAAGTTTTCCCAGTGCAGAGCGCCCGTGAAGGAGATCCCGGCGGGCAACGTCCCCGGTTGCGCCAAAGCTACAGACAGCAGCGCGACGAAGGGCATGAGAGTGTAGATGGCCAGGGCAATGAGAAGGGCAGAACCTGAGAACCGCTCACGGCGTGAAATGCGCATGGTTACGTCAATCCTTCGAGCTGAGCTTCTGTAGCGGAATGATGACGAGCAGGACCACGGCCATGAGGACGATTCCCATGGCGGCGGCGGCACCGACCTTCTGCTGGCTGAAGGCAAGGAAGTAGACCTCGACGCCTGGCACCATGGTGGCCCGCGCCGGACCGCCCTGAGTGGTCATGTAGACGATGTCGAAGCTGGCGAGCGCGGCAATGATGGTCATGGTGGCGCACACGACGATCTCCCTGCGCAGGCCCGGAAGCGTCACCGCACGGAACTCCTGCCACGCGTTGGCACCGTCCAGACGGGCGGCCTCGTAGAGTCCCTGGTCGATCTTGGTGATGCCGGAGGACAGCATCATTGTCGTGATACCCAGCAGGGCCCAAGTCCCGATGAACCCGATTGCAACCAGGGCAGTCTTTGTATCGCCCAACCAGGCCCTGGTGATGCCACTGAGTCCGACGGCGTCGAGGATCTGGTTGACCAGCCCCTCGCGCGAGTAGATCCAGCTCCAGCCAATGGCGGAGGCGGCCATGGGGATAACTTGAGGGAGGAACAGTACGGTTCGTACCAAATCGCCGCCCCGTCGACGGGCGACGTGCCCGGTCAGCGCCGCCGCTGCCAACGCAAGGACCAAGGTTCCGCCGGTGAAGAACACCATCAACTCGAAGGAGTGCAGCAGCGTCACGAGCTTGGACGCGTTAGTGAAGATGTCGACGTAGTTCTTCGTCCCCACAAAGGTGGCCTCCCCAACCCCGTTCCAGTCGTAGAAGGAGTATTGGATGGCACGCACGAAGGACCCCAGGATGAGCCACCCGTACAGGCCCGCCGCCGGAGCGAGGAAGGCGAGGGCAATGAGAGTTCGTTTCCAAGACCGGGGTCGGCGCGCCCGGGTGGCTGCCTGTGCCATCAGCCGTTCAACTCCTGCTCGTACCCGTCCTGGATGGCCTGGGCGAACTCTTCGGGCGTGGTCTTTCCGAGCAGAAGAGCCTGGCACTCGGGGGTCATGACACCCATGCCGATTCCCGGAGTTGCATTGGCGATGAAGTCCACCGCCCCTCCGGATTCGAGAACGGTGTTGAATGCCTGGGTGGTCTCCTGGACCAGCTGAACATCACTCGTGGGTACGGGCAGGTCGGTGGGGCCGCCCGGGGAGCAGCCGATCGCGTCGACAACCATCTGACGCGCTGACTCATCGGTGTGAATCCAGTTGAGGAAGTATGCCGTGACGTCCTTGTTCGCAGCGGTGGCAGGAATGACGTAGTTGGCGGGAGACGCCATCGCCTTGAGATCGGCACCCGCCTGGGCTCCTGGAAAGAGGAAGAAGCCGACCTTGTCCCCCATGACCGAGGCGAGTCGCTGGGCCTCCCAGTCGCCGTTGGGGACGAAGAGCGCATCGCCGGCCTGGAAGTCGGCCATTGAGGTGGAGTAGTCGACCGAAACGGCGTCGGAGGGAATGACCCCGTTGCCGACCCATTCCTGGATCTTCGTGGCGGCTTCAATCATCGCGGGCTGGACAAAGGTGGCCCCGGACTTCTGGAAGATCCAGTCGTTGATCTCTTGCGAGTCGCCGTAGGCGTTCTGGAGCATCTGGAGGAGGTAGGGGGTCCCCACGTCCTTTCCGGCCATGGCGATGGCCTTCTTGCCCGCGGCTACCGCGGCGGCGCAGGCGGCGTCGAACTCGTCCACAGTGGCGGGCGGCATCGTAACGCCCAATTCGGAGGCGAGCTCCTTGTTGTAGAAGATACCGGTGACGTTGTAGCCGATTCCTACCGCGTAGAGGGAGCCGACGCCCCGCTGACCGCTGTCGTCCATTCGCGCGATCGCGAGCAGCGGCTGGGACCAGGAGTCCCAGCCGTAGGCCTCCGCATAGGGATCCATGTTGGTAACAATCTTATCCTTCGCCGCGGCGCTCAGCGCCGGCATGAAACACAACTCGGGAGGATCGTTGCGGGTGAGGATGCGGGATATGTTCTGTGCCAGTGTAGCATTCGCCTCAGCAGTGATCTCGAAGGTCACCGTATTGTGCTGAGCGGTGAAAGCCTCGCCGAGAGCCGTCACCGCGTCAGCGGCCTCGGTGCTGGTCATGATGCGAATCTTCACGGACTCGGTAGGCAAGGTCGTGGAGACGGCCTCGGGCGCCGACCCTTCGGCGGAGGCTCCGCCGGATCCCGGCGCCGAGCATGCGGCGGTTGCGGCCGCAACCAGCGCCACGGCACTGGTACCCAGCATGCGACGGCGATTCATAAGAGGAAGGTGCTTCGCACTCACGTCTGACTCCTTCGGTCGTCGTTGACAGGATGATCATCTTCCGGAGCGACCTGCGCGGCCGCCGCCATGTGGTCTCCGTTTCGGCGCCTCCCACCGCCGAATGGCGGTGGGGCGTCCCGAGGGTGCCGCGGCCCTCGCCGAGGTCGGCCGCATTCACCGGAGTCCGTCACAGTTGTCCCCGCCAGGCACAAATCACGACTGAAGGCCACTACCTAATCTACCGAGAAGCTGGTAGAAGACCTCTGTGAAGACCGTACGCATACTCATGCGCAGCCTGCGCGAGTACAGGAAGGCATCGTTGCAGGCGCCACTGTTCATGGTGGGCGAGGCCGGACTCGAGTGCATCCTGCCCCTGATGATGGCCGAGCTCATCGACACCCTCACCGGCCAGTCCATGGGTCCGATCCTGCGGATCGGCCTGGTGCTTGTGCTAATGGCGATGATCTCGCTCGCCTGCGGCGTCCTGTCCGGCGTGCGCGCCGCCACCGCCGCCGCCGGCCTGGCCCGCAACCTGCGCCAGGACCTGTTCTACCGGGTGCAGGAGTTCTCCTTCGCGGACATCGATCGCTTCTCGACGTCGTCACTGGTCACCCGCATGACCACCGACGTCACCAACGTGCAGAACGCCTACCAGATGATCATCCGGGTGGCCGTGCGCGTGCCCCTGATGGTGATCTTCTCCATCATCATGGCGCTGACGATCAATGCGCGCCTGGCACTGATCTTCATCATCATGCTGCCCTTCCTCGGAGGCGCCCTGGTTGGCCTCGCCGCCTACGTGTTCCCGATCTTCCAGCGGATCTTCAAGAAGTACGACGCCCTGAACAACTCCGTGCAGGAGAACCTCTCCGCGATCCGGGTGGTGAAGTCCTTCGTCACCGAGGAGCACGAGAAGACGAAGTTCCGCGCCGCCTCCCAGGAGGTCCGCAAGGACTTCACCTACGCCGAGAAGATACTGGCGCTCAACGGCCCGATCATGGTCTTCTTCATCTACGTGGCACTGATGCTGGTCAACTACCTGGGCGCCCGGGTGGTCGTGGCCAGCGGCGCGACCGAGCTGACCACCGGCGAGTTCTCCTCCCTGATGACCTACGGCGTGCAGATCCTGGCATCAATGATGATGCTCGCGTTCATCTTCGTAATGGTGTCGATGTCGGTGGAGTCCGCCAACCGCATCGCCGAGGTCATCGAGCACCGCCCCACCCTCACCTCCCCCACGGGCGGCCTGAAGGAGGTTCCCGACGGCGAGGTCCGCTTCGAGGGGGTCTCCTTCCGCTACGCCGCCGACGCCGAGGCCGACGTCCTGCACGGCATCGACCTGACGATCCCGTCGGGCTCCACCCTCGGAATCGTGGGCGGCACCGGCTCGGCCAAGACCACGCTCATCCAACTAATCTCCCGCCTGTACGACGCCACCTCCGGGCGGGTGAGCGTGGGCGGCGTCGACGTGCGCGAATACGACCTGGAGAGCCTGCGCGACGCGGTCGCCGTCGTGCTGCAGAAGAACGTCTTGTTCGCCGGCACCATCAAGGAGAACCTGCGCTGGGGCGATCCCGACGCCACCGACGCGGAACTCATCCACGCCTGCGAGCTGGCCCAGGCCGACGAGTTCGTGCGTCAGTTCCCCGACGGATACGACACTCGCATCGAGCAGGGAGGCACCAACGTCTCCGGCGGGCAGAAGCAGCGGCTGTGCATCGCCCGCGCCCTGCTGAAGAAGCCGCAGATCCTGATCCTGGACGACTCGACCTCCGCCGTCGACACCCGCACCGACGCCCTCATCCGTCGCGCCTTCGCCGAGGAGATCCCGGACACCACCAAGATCATCATCGCCCAGCGCCTGAGTTCCGTGGAGCACGCCGACCATATCATCGTCCTCGACGACGGCCGCATCCTGGAGCGCGGCACGCATGCGGAGCTGATGGCCCTGGGCGGCGAGTACCAGCAGATCTACGAATCCCAGAACCGCACCAGCCAGACGCAGGAGGTGGCGTGACCGTGGCGCGCACCCGCAATCAGCAGCCCCGGGACCTGCGTCCCGACGCCGACCAGCCGGACCCGCACGACCTGCCGCATATCGAACACCCGGCCCGCCGGCTGCTGGCCTATGTCTTCCGCTACTACCCGTGGCAGTTGATCGTCGTCGCCGTCAGCATCGTGATCGCCTCGGTGGCCTCCACCGTCGCCTCGATCTTCATGCAGCGGGTGGTCGACGAGGTGATCACCCCCGGGCTGAGCACGGGCCTGGACGCCGTAATGCCCACGCTGGTGCGGATCATCACCGCCATGGGCGTGGTCTACGCGCTCGGCGTGCTCACCAACTTCCTGTACTCGCGGATCATGGCGGTGGTCACGCAGGGCTCGCTCAAGCACATGCGTGACGACATGTTCGACCGCATGCAGTCCCTGCCGATCAAGTACTTCGACACCCACGCCCACGGCGCGATCATGTCGACCTACACCAATGACACCGACGCGGTGCGCCAGCTGATCGGCCAGTCGGTGCCCACCCTGATCCAGTCCGCCCTGACCCTCGCCGCCATGCTGGCGATGATGCTCTACTACAGCCTGTGGCTGACGATCCTGGTACTGGTAGTTGCCGCGATCATGGTCGGCGCCACCCGCAACCTGGGTGGGAACTCGTCGCGCTACATGGTCGCCCAGCAGCAGTCGCTGGCCACCGAGGAGGGCTTCGTCGAGGAGATCATGGGCGGGCAGAAGGTGGTCCAGGTCTTCAACCACGAGGAGGCCGCCAAGGCCGACTTCGACGCCCTTAACCGGCAGCTGTTCGCCGACTCGGAGAAGGCCAACCAGTACGGCAACATCCTCGGCCCCGTCATGGGCAACCTCGGCAACCTGCTGTATGTGCTGATCGCCATGGTGGGCGGCCTGCTCATTCAGCTGCAGGTGACCAACATCGGCTTCGCCGGCATGGGCACCATCACCGTCGGCATCATCGTCTCCTACCTGACGATGGTGCGGCAGCTGTCCCAGACCATCAACCAGGCCTCCCAGCAGGTGGCGCTGATAGCCATGGGCCTGGCCGGCGCCGGCCGGGTCTTCGCCCTGATCGACGAGCAGCCCGAGCAGGACGGCGGTTATGTGGGTCTGGTCGACGCCGTCGAGACCGCCGACGGCGGCGTTCAGCCCGCGGACCACAAGACCGACGTGTGGGCCTGGCGCCACCCCCACCAGGCGGACGGCACCGTCACCTACACGCGGCTGCGCGGCGAGATCGTTATGAAGCACGTCGACTTCTCCTACGACGGCGTCAAGGAGGTTCTCCACGACGTCTCCCTGTGGGCCGAGCCGGGGCAGAAGATCGCCTTCGTGGGCGCCACCGGCGCCGGGAAGACCACGATCACCAACCTGATCAACCGCTTCTACGACATCGACGACGGCAAGATCCGCTACGACGGCATCAACATCAACAAGATCGCCAAGGCGGACCTGCGCCGCTCACTGGGCGTGGTGCTGCAGGACGTGCGCCTGTTCACCGGCACGGTCATGGACAACATCCGCTACGGGCGCCTGGACGCCACCGATGAGGAGTGCATCGCGGCGGCGAAGCTGGCGAATGCCGACGGCTTCATCCGGCGCCTGCCGCACGGGTATCAGACGGTGATCTCGGGCGACAGCTCAAGCCTGTCCCAGGGGCAGGCGCAGCTGCTGTCGATCGCACGCGCCGCCGTCGCCGACCCGCCGGTGATGATCCTGGACGAGGCGACCAGCTCCATCGACACCCGCACCGAGGCGCTGGTGCAGGCCGGCATGGACAACCTCATGCGGGGGCGAACGGTGTTCGTGATCGCCCACCGGCTGTCCACGGTGCGCAACTCGGACGCGATCATGGTGCTGGACCACGGCCGCATCATTGAGCGCGGCAGCCACGACCAGCTGATCGAGCAGCGCGGCACCTACTACCAGCTCTACACCGGCGCCTTCGAACTGGAGTAGGCGTTCCACCTAAGCCCTCCTTTAGTTTCATGCAACATACGCTACGAGTAACTAAAGTTTTTCTGTAGTTTCCCTGCTACACTTGTCACATGTCAACCCGGACTGACCTCCGCCGCTCGTTGGAAGGTACCGCCTTCCGTCAGCACGGTTTCTTCACAGCGGCTCAAGCCCTAGACGTCGGATACTCCTACCAGGCACAGAAGTACCATGCAGACCGCGGAAACTGGGTCCGCGTTGATCGTGGGGTGTTCCGGCTGCCCAACTGGCCACCCTCAGCAGATGACGAGTACGTGCGCGCTTGCCTCAGGCTCGGCCGAGACGCCGTTATCTCACACGAAACCGCCCTGGCAGTCCATGACCTGTCCGATGCGAACCCGGCACGCATCAACGTAACGGTGCCCGGCGGTCGTCGCGAACGAAACGGCATCCTTTCCATTCACGAAGGCGCGGTACCCCCAGGCGATAGGGAGGACCGGGACGGCTGGAGGGTCACCACGGTGGAACGCACGCTTGCCGACGTCGCCTCCTCCACCTCCTCACAGGAGCATCTGACCCAAGCCGTCCGTGAGGCGCTCGCCAACGGGGTGATTACTCCGCGTCGTCTGCGTAACCGAGCGGCAGGACTCAACAATCGGGCGGCATTACGACTCGAACGGGCCGTTTCCACGGCCGTTGAGGAGATACAGTGAGAGACAGTTCGTACAAGGAGTCGGTGACCCAGCGCCTGTCAAACGAGGGCCGCCGTCTCGGCGTCGATCCGAACGTCGTCATCAAGCGTTTCGTCTTTCAACGACTGCTTGCACGATTCGCTACGGATCCCAGATGGGTACTCAAGGGCGGCTACGCGATGGAACTGCGACTTGGCCTGCATGCAAGAACCACGAAGGATCTTGACCTCGTCGTTCACGACATTCAGAACGGACTGACTGCCGTCGAGGTCCAAGACCTGATTGACGAAATACTCGACCAAGATCTTGGCGACCGGATGACATTTACGGTCAGCACTCCTAAGACTTTGACTGCAGACGGCAACGCCGGTGAGACGTGGAGGGTCACGACGCGAGCCCTGCTCGACAACAGCGAGATCTGTTCAGTCAGGCTTGACGTGGTAACAAATGCCGCAGATATGGGCGATACTGCAGACCAACTCCGAGTTGAGCCGGTAATTCCAGAACTTCAAGGGTGCGAAGCGATAACGATAGCCGCTATTGACCCAAATCAACAGGCCGCCGAGAAACTACACGCCTGCGCACGGACATATGCACACGATCGCCCTTCGTCAAGGGTGAAGGATTTGGTGGATCTGGTTCTTCTCGTAGAGGCGGACCTGCTGGCACCGAAACGTCTCGGCGAGGCTCTTCGTCGCGTATTTGATGCGCGCGACGGCGAGTTGCCGCCACGCTCGCCGACAAACCCACCTGGTTTCTGGCGTGCAGCCTACGAGGAAATGGCAGCAGAGTTGCGGATAGAAGCGAGCAATTACGATGACGCGATAGCGCTCATTGACAGCACCTACCAGCGCGCACTCATCCACGTCCCTGATGACATTAACAGTAATGGGAAAGAGTGATTCTGGCATTGCGCAGAGGTTCATCGACACCGAACCCACGTTGAGGTTCGGCGCCATCGGCCGGGGCCGCGCGACGCAGCGTTGGAGCGGGCTGCGCACGATTGCGGATCCCACGCAGCCCGCTCCTGTGCCGATATGGGTAGCACCGCAAAGCGCGTCGATCGACGACGGCACAACGACGCTTCTACGCCGCAGCCTTCCGCAGGGAATGGAGACCCCAAAGGCCGGTCAGGAACGGCGCCGCCCCGAGCACCGCGGCGAGGATCGGAGGCACCTCACCCCAGCCCAGCCAGACCACTACGGCGAGTGAGACTAGCAAGACCGCCCCGTTGTTCTCAGCCATTCGTAGCACGACCCGTTGCCGTGCCGGAGTCCGTTTGTGCACCCGCGTCCCCACAACCAAGATGAACACGACCATGAACAGGGAAATCACACTTGCGCGTGTGTTCTCATCCCCGAACCAATCATCAAGCACAATGCTCCAGGCAGACACCGGCGCCAACACCGCAAGTGCGATCAGGTACCACGCCACGGGCGCGACTCGCCGTCGCGAGGCCACCGCCCCGCAGACGCCGTCTCTTGTTTCCGTTCCTGCACTTTACTCATGACACGCTCCTTTGCGTCTCAGGGAGAACCGACGGGCCACTCCCACATCATTCGCGCCGCCCCATTCGCCAGAGCAGCCGTCCTTTTCAATCGATCTCAGCACGTAACTTCAACCGATCTCGGCGAGAGGGGCCGGGGCCGACGGCGGCGTCAATGCTGCCAACCGGCGCCCGCCCCTCTCACCGAGGCGACGCCCGCCCTTGTCGAGGACGGTCCGTCACAGGCTCTCGAGGATGCTCTTCCCGAGGGTCAGGTGGCGGTCGAGTTGCTCGTCGGCGTCGTTGAGGTAGAAGGCGTGGCCCTCATACTCGGAGATGAAGGCGCCCTTGAAGCCGCCGTCGGCCAGGATGGACAGCGCCTTCTCATACGGGATCGTCGGCTCGAAGACCTTGCCGTCCGCGTCGAGTTCCAGGTGGTAGAACTTGCCGTGCACGTACTTCACATACGGCACCATCGCGGCGAAGGAGTCGAGCTCCGCCGGCGCGAAGGACAGGTAGCCGAACCATTCGGAGATGGCGACCTTCTCCCCCTCGCCGCCGCCCATGTTCTTGGCGACGTGCTCCTGCATCTCCTCCTCGGTCATGCCGTTGTGGCGGTTGGCGATGATCCAGTCGAGGGTCTCCCGCTTGGCGCCCAGGCCCACGTAGCGGTTGATGGCGATCTCGGTGGGCCGCTCGATGAACATGCCGAAGTCGGGCACCAGCCCGAAGGACTCGAGCCGGTTCTTCTCGATCGTCTCCATGAATCCGCGGGTGGTGGCGTCGGCCGGCGTGTGCGGAGCGTGGATCTCGAAGCCGATCTGCACGCCGTAGCGCTCGGCCAGGTCGTTGACGGCGGGGGCGAGCTCCGGCTCGAAGCCGGTGGCGCGCAGATACTTCGCGCCGAGGCTGCGGGCGGTCATGATGTCCAGGCGGATGTCGGAGAGGATGTCCTCCCGGCTCATCTGGTAGCCCGTGATGCGCCCCAGGTCCACGTAACCGCCGTAGGAGAAGACCTCCACACCGTGCTTCGCGCCGGCGGCCAGCACCGCGTCGATCTCCTCGGGCCGCGGGGTGGGGTACTGCTGGAAGGTCTGGGCGCCGACCAGCTCCACCTTGCTGACGCCCTTGGCGGCGACGTGCTCGAAGATCGTGTCAATGCTCCAGTCCTCGTTCTCGATGAACTCCTGGGTGTAGCTGTAGCAGGAAATGCCCTGTTCAATTCCATTAATCGTTGCCATGGTGGTCTTGCTCCTCAGTTCTCAGAGTTCTCGGCCACGGTGAGGGTGGCGGATGCGGAGGCGTCGAACATTCCGTAGACGCCGGAGGCGAACTGCATGTAGACGACGCGCGCCTCGCACACGAAGTCGACGTCGTGCGGCCCGGCCGCCAGCGGCTCGCCGGTCACGTGCAGGCGGATCGGGGTCTTGACGCCCCAGTACTCGGTGAAGGCCAGCGGCACCTGCTTAAGGCGCAGGAACTTGCCGTTGATCTCCACCAGGATGCGGTCGTCGTCGACCCGCTCGCCGTCGACGCTCAGTTCCATCCGCTCGACGGCGGAGATCGGGGTGCCGCGGTAGTAGTTGAGGCCGACGTCGAGGACGTAGCCGTCGGAGTCGTTGGCGAGCCGGCGCAGCACCTGCTCGTCGAAGCCGAGCTTCATGAATTTGGTGGGCATGGGTGATTCCTTCGGTTGGTTCGAGTTTGGTAGCTAGTGAGGCAGCAGTGAGGTGAACACTGTTTCAGGCCACCGCGACCCTGCGGGTGAAGCGGTTCTCGGAGACGAACGGCAGGTAGGACACGCGCAGGCGCAGGTTCACGTGCACGTCGTGCTCGCCGGGGGTCAGGCCGCCGGGCCGCAGCACGGTGATGGTCGCGAAGGTGCGCAGCTCCCAGCGCACGTCCGAGACGTCGGCGAGCTCGGCGAAGGTGCGGGTCACGCCGTCGTAGGTGAAGCGCAGATCCTCCGCGGGCACCGCCTCGCCGTCGACGACGACGTCGGGCGTCTCGATCATGGACAGTCCCAGGCCGCGGTAGTAGGGGATGTGGGCTTCGAAGGAGAAGCCCACCACCTCGCCGTCGGGGCCGGTGACGTTGCGGACGCTTCCCTCGCGAATGATCATCTCGTCGAACATGTCAGTTCTCCTTCCCGATCAGTGCCTTGAGCATGTTCTGGTGGGCGGCGACCTGCGTGACGGAGTCGACGGGCTCGGCGTCCTCGATGTGGCGGTTTCCCTCGTACTCGCTGGAGAGGTAGCCGTCGTAGCCGATCTCGTCCAGGACGGGGACGATCTCGTGGTAGGGGATGGAGTACTCGTGCCAGTAGTCGAAGCCCTCCACCTGGTGCATCTCGTAGAACTTGGCGTGGATGTGCTTGATGAACTCGGCGTGGTCGCGCAGGCAGTCCACGGGTTGGGCGATCATGTGGATGCCGTTGCGGGCCAGGCCCAGGGTGACGCCGTCGACGCCCTGCCGCTCCAGGCGGTCGAAGAGGGCCTGGGTGTCGCCGTGAGAGTTGTAGGTGTCCACGATCTCGTGGGCCAGCTCCGGGTCGGCGCCGTCGCGCAGGGCCCGGTCGACGACGACGCGCGGCAGCTTATGGACGAAGATGCCCATGTCCGGCACGCAGCCGACGACGTCGGAGCCCACGCGCGCGGCGACCTCCAGATGCCGCTTGATCCAGTCGTCCTCGAAGGAGTATGGGGAGTGGACCTCCACACCCATCCACACGCCGTGGTCGCGCGCGTAGGGGGCGGCGGACTCGACGACCTCGGGCGGGGTGTTGACGATGATGCGGATGCCCTTGGCGCCCAGCTTGGCGGTGTGCCGGATGTCCCGTTTGAGGGAGTCGACCATTTCGGAGTGGTTGAGCAGGCGGCCGCGGTAGCGCTTGGTGTCCAGGAACATGTCGTGGACGGTCGGCGTGGTGCCGTACTTCGCCATGAGGTCCTGCCACCAGGAGTAGAAGGAGTCGGGCAGATCGGGCTGACCGGGGAAGGGGAAGCCGGGGATCATCTGCTCGCCTAGGGTCTCGATGCCAAGCGCGCCCTCCTTGGCGGCTGCGGCGACGCAGTCCTCGAGGTCCATGGTGCCGTGAACGTATTCGTGCTGGTACGAGTACAGGCTGACTCCGCGTTTGATCTGTGAGGTCATTGATGCGCTCCTCTCTGAGTGCGGATTGCGGGTGAGTGTGGTTCGGCCCCGGCCCCGCGGTGGGGACCGGGGCCGAACCTGTTGCTGTCCGTCGGGCGAGCCGTGAGGCGGCGCCGGGACGGTGCGGCGTGTTATTTCGGAGGCGACGGCGTCGGCTCCATTGGGCCTGCGCGCCCGGCCGGCCGGGGGAGCGACGCCGTCGGGCCGTCAGTCGAAGTAGACGGGCTTGCCGCCCTGGGCCGCGGACTTGTAGATGCCGTCGAGGATCTCGGTGACGACGACCGCCTGGTCCGCGGTCACGTAGGGCTCGGTGTCGTTCAGGATGGCGTCGAGCCACAGGCCGGCCTCTAGGCCGCCCATGTAGGCGAAGCCGGTCTGGGCCTCGCCGGCGGCACCGGCGGAGAAGTAGGCTCCACCCTCGCCGAAGCCGGTGTTGACCTGCCTACCGCCCTCGATGGAGTTGACGTCGACGATCAGGTTGGCCGAGCCGGCCGGGTCCTGGATGGTCTCGGCACCGGCCTCGGTGCCCATGATGGTGATGCAGCCCTCGCGGGCGGCCTTGATGTTCAGGGCCCAGGAGGCCTCGACGAACAGGGAGGCGCCGTTCTTGAAGGTGACGAAGCCGAAGGCGGAGTCCTCGACCTCGTAGGTGGCCGGGTCCCATTCGCCGCCGATGTTGCCCTCGGGCTTGTCGGCCAGCTTGTAGTTAACCACGCCGGTGACGGAGGCGACGTCGTAGTTGTTCATCAGCCACAGGGCGACGTCGATGGAGTGACCGCCCAGGTCGATGAGCGGGCCGCCGCCCTGCTTGGTCTTGTCGGTGAACACGCCCCAGATCGGCACGCCGCGACGGCGGGTGGCGTGGGCCTTGGCGGCGTAGATCTCGCCGAACTTGCCCTCGTCGGCCAGGGCCTTGAGGAACTGGTACTCCTCGCGCTGGCGGTACTGGAAGCCGACGGTCAGCTTCTTGCCGGTGCGCTTGGCGGTGTCGCGCATCTTGCGGGCGTCCTCGCCGGTGACGGCCATGGGCTTCTCCACCATGACGTGCTTGCCGGCCTCCAGGGCGGCACAGGTGATCTCGCAGTGGTTCGCGTTCCAAGTGCACACGTGGATGACGTCAATCGAGTCGTCGCTCACGAGGTCCTTGTAATCGGTGGTGGTGTAGGCGTCCGTGTTGCCCCACTGAGCCTTGCCGGCCTCGGCGCGCTCAATGTCGAAGTCGCAGAAGGCGACGATCTCGCACTTGTCCTTGTGCTGCGCCAGGCCCACCAGGTGCTTCTGGGTTCCGATGAATCCCAGGCCCACGATGCCGATGCGAAGCTTCTTGCTCATGTCTGAACTCCTGTGTTCGGGTTGAGCCCGCCGGCGGTGGCTGGGCCCGGCAGGATGCGTTCCCGCCTCACAGGATCGATTCAACTCGGCCGCCACAGCCGAACCCAAGCCCACACACGCACACTTGCGCCTCGTGCGTGCATAAGTGGCTACGGAAGGTGGGCATGCCCGCCCTCACCCGCGAGCAGCCTAGGTTTTCGTGGGCAGGAGTAAACACCGGACCAGCTCGCGATTGCGTTTCCCGGGGCGGCAGCAGAAAGCCGCAACGGCGGACACTCACCAAGCCCATTACGAGCACGAGGTACAAGGCCGTACCAATGAGTCAGGCCTACGCACGTACCGTCGACCCCCGCACGATCAACTCCGGAGTGAGCACAACCCGCTGGTGAACATGGAATCCGTCCCGATCCATCTCATCCAGGAGCAGGCGCACGGCCGCAGTCCCCATCTCCTGCCCCTTCATGGTGATGCTGGTCAGCGGCACTCGGCAGTCCCCCGCGGAGCTGTTGCGGTCGCAGCCCATGACGGCAATATCACCCGGAACCGCAATGCCCGCATCACACAGTCCCTCTACCAGTCCAGACGCGAGCGAGTCCGACACACCAATAATCCCGTCGGGGCGGGTTTCGGGGCCGCGGCCGGCGATTTGCTGTGCCACGGCCAAGCCGTCACCCTCTTTCACTCCACCGGCCATGATCTCCTCGAAGGAGGCGGCTCCGGCGGCTTCGCGCATCGCGCGGCGTACCCCCCTGCGTCGCAGCCGAACCGGTTGGTACTGCTCGTCACCGCCTGCCGCGAAAGCGATCCGCCTGCAACCAATATCCAGCATGTGCTGGACGGCCAGGTAGCCGACCTGTTCGTTGTCGACGACGACGGTGCACAGGTCCTCGTCCCCCTGGTCGTAGTTGATCAGTACCACGGGTATACCGCGCACCTTGAGCCGGGCCACATGCTCCGAGGAGTCCTGCATGGGTGCCAGAAGCAGTCCGGCGACCCTGGCCTCGTTGAAGGAGTCCACATTGCTCCCCTGGGCACCGAAGTCATCAGCGCTGTCCGCAAGCAACAGGTTATGGCCGGCCGCACGGGCCGCAGCCTGCGCTCCCCTAGCCACGTCAACGAACATGGAGTTCGAAAGGTTGATGACGACCAGCCCCAATGCGCCAGATCGGCCGGAGGCAAGCGTGCTGGCGTTGGCGTTGCGGACGAACCCGAGCTCATCGATCGCCGCCCGCACGCGCTCTATGGCTGCGGGGGACACGCGCTCGGGATGGTTGAGGACGTTCGACGCGGTACCAAGGGACACCCCGGCGCGATCCGCGACATCGCGCAGACGCGGCGACCGCTGCGTTCGCGTGGGCACCTCTAGAACACCTCCTCCCATCCCGAGCACGTCGGTCCGCATTATCCCTTCACAGCGCCCGCCGTCATCCCCTCCTGGATCTGTCGGTTGAAGAACGCGTACATGATCAGCGGCGGGATAGTGATCAGCAGGACATCCATGAACAGGAGGTTCCACTGGTTCAGGCCTTGAGATTGGTAATTGTACAGCGTGAGCTGAACCGTCTCGTTGCCGGCCCCGGGCAGGAAGTACAAGGCGTAGGTGAAGTCGTTGAAAACGGTCACCGCCTGCACCACGATCACCGTGACGATCGTCGACTTCAGCAGTGGAAAGATGACCCGGAAGAACAGGCGCAACGGACCAGCGCCGTCGATCACTGCCGCCTCGTCCAGTTCTCGCGGGATCGTCTCGACGAAGGCGCGGAACAGCAGGATGCAGAACGAGAGCCCGAAGGCCACGTGGACGGCGATCAGCCCCGCCAGGGTCTTGTACAGCCCTAGGCCATCCAGTACCCAGATGGTCGGGACGACGGCCGGTGGGATGATGAGCCCCATCATGACGAACAGATTGATGATGCCGTTCCACCGTGACTGGCGCCGCTGCAGGACGTAGCCGACCATCGCGCCCAGGATCACCTGGATCGCCACGGCAAGCACTGTTACGACGGCGGAGTTGACGAAGGCACGTATCAGCACGTAGTCCTGGGTGGCGATCACCGTTTTGAAGTTCTCCACGAAGGCCCACTGGGTGGGCAATGAGAACTCCAGCAGGGAGGCCTCCTTCTGCGTCTTCCCCGCGGTCAGCACAATGAAGACGAACGGGACGATGAAGACCACAACGCTGACAAGGATGGCGATGATCCCCGGGACCAGCCCTTTGCGAGTACGCCGCCTTCCGGCGGATGCTGCGGTGACACTCATGATTGCTTGCCCTTCCTGTTCAGCCACGTGTTGAGGGGGATCACGATCACCGCAATGACGAGGAACAGCACGACGTTGCCCGCCGTCGACAGGCCGTAGAAGCCGGCCTGATACTGCTTGTAGATGACCGATGCGATCACGTCGGAAGAGAATCCGGGGCCGCCGCGGGTCATGGTCCAGATTAGGTCGAAGGACCTCAGCCCGCCGATGAGGGAGAGGATGATGACGGTGACCGTAGCCGGACGGCACAGCGGCAAGGTGATGTTCTTGAAAATCTGCCAGGCACCGGCACCATCCACCTTCGCGGCCTCGACGAACTCGTGAGGGATGGCGACAATGCCGGAGATGTAGATGACCGTGGCCAGGCCAACCCCCTTCCAGACGTCGACACCGGCGACGGAGAAGAGCGCGAGGTTGGGATCGGTCAGCCAGCCGGGACCGTCAATTCCGACGAGGGCGAGGGCCCGGTTGACCAGGCCGTCCTGCGGATCGAGCAGCACCTTCCAGGTGACGCCGACCCCGATCGTAGATACGAGCACGGGGAAGAACACGACCGACCGCAGGTAGTTGCGGCCGAAGACCTGGGAGGTGAGGAGCACGGCGAGGGCGAGCCCGAGCACGACCTTTGTGCCTGAAGTGACGAAGGCGTAGATGAAGGTGTTGATGAAGCCCTTCACCAGGGAGGGCTCCTTGAAGAACTGGACGAAGTTGTCCAGTCCGATGAACTCCATGTCGAACAGAGTCCAGCGCGTTAGGGAGAAGTAGAACGAGGCGGCCGTCGGAACCAGGAAGAGAATGACGAAGAACAGCGCTGCGGGGATGTGGAAGTACAGCGGGTAGTACTTGTCCAGGCCCCGCCCCTTCTTCTTCATCTTCTTTAGATGAGTCTTGTTCTTCGAGGCGCCGCTCGACACCGTTGATGCAGTGATAGCAGTCATGATTCCTCCGAGTGAAGTGTGGGGACGGGGTTCTGCCCCGCCCCCACACAAGGCTCACGCGTCACCAGCCCTCGAGGCCCAGCTGCTGCGCTTGCTTCTCAACGTCCTGGTCGTATAGGGCAGCGCCCTCGGACGCAGAAGAGATGCCTGAGCCCACCTGCACGGTGATCTGCTCGAGCGAGGGCCCCTTGATCGGCGAGAGGAACTCCAGCGCGAGGCCGGTGTTGCCCTCGTCGTAATAGGGGGTCATGTCATCGACCAACGAGGTGGCAGTCTCCGGTAGCTCGCAGCCTTCAATGACGAACGGACCGCCGACCGTGATCGCCGAGCCCATTACCGTGCAAGCTTCCGGCGTGGCCAGCCAGTCAAGGAGTTCGTAGGCGGCCTCAAGCTTCTCGCCCTCCGTGCTCTTGGGGATGTACATGCCGTTCGGCGTACCAATGGTCAGCGTGGTGTTGGCGGCGTCGTCCGCAGGAATCGCGAACACACCGAGCGAGGAGTCAGCGTCCGGATAGTTCTCACCAATGGCGGCGGATACATTCGAAGTCAACATCGGATAGTGGGCCGCCGTGCCCTCGGCGAGCATCTTGACGCCGTCGTCGTAGGTTGCGGAGGCGAAGTCGTCGTTCAGGTAGCCGGCGTCATAGACGTCCTGCAGGTGCTGGAAACCGGCGAAAGCGGGTTCGTCAGCGTACTTGGCCTTGTTGGCCGTGTAGTTTTCGGCCCAGTCGGGGTCTGCGGCCAGCACGTTGGCAGCGTCACCGAGGACCATGACCTGCGAGGTCCAGGTGTCGGAGTAGGTCTGTACAACCGGGGTGATACCGGCAGCGGCGATCTTCTCGTTGTTGTCGATGAACTCGTCCCAGGACTTGGGCACCTCAAGTCCAAGCTCGGAGTAGACATCCTTGTTGTAGATCATGCCGAAGGCAAAGGACGCCCCGACCGGCAGGCCGTACAGGCCGTTGTCGGTGGAGGCGGCCTGCGTCCAGTTGTCGTCGACCTTACTTGCCCACGCCTGATCGGACAGGTCCACGAGCGTGGAGTCGGGGCTCAATGCCTTCAACAACGAACCGGAGTTGTACCAGAACAGGTCGTTCATATCGCCAGTAGACAGACGCGTCTTGATCAGGTTGTCCCCCTCCGATCCCGAGGGGTGGGTCTCGTAGGAGATCTGAATGTCCTCATGGGAGGAGTTGAACGACTCCACCAGCGGATCCCACAGGGCGATCGATGAGGGGTCGGAGTCGATGTAGATGGAGAGCTCGGTCACGCCGTCGGCCGAGTCGCCTCCAGATCCGGAACCGCAGGCGCTGAGTCCAAGCGCCCCTGTGAGGGTGACGGCCGCTAGGACGGCCACGGACTTACGGATACTCATGTGGGTGTCCTCCATGTGTGGGTACCTCCGCCACTCCTCCATTGGAGTGGCGTGCGCCATGAAACTGAAGCGCTTCATTGCGAAGCAAGCATAAGCGCTGACCCACACAGCGTCAAGCACCAAGGCTCGCATCTACGTCAAAACGGTACAATTGCGGCGATTCAGCAGCACCGCAGAGGCTTTACACGATCGAACAACGCAACCAACAGCGCTCACACACCTCGTACACCACACCCCACTTGCGCCGAGAGTTCCGAAGCGCTTCAATATGTGCGGCAAGCCGACTAGGTTATGACACGCTGCGATGAGGCAACGACTCCCCGTGAGGTACAGATATGAGCTTCCCGCCAGCGCCGCATGGTGACTGCACCCCTGCGGCGCCAACCTGCGACTACGAGACGATCATCTCCCGCTCGCCACTGCCCATGATCGGGCTGGACGGCCCTGCTAAGACGTCTGCCGGACCCAAGCCACGAACCTGGCTCTATCCGCGCGCTCAGTTTGGCCGTGGAGCGCTACAGGCGCTGTTTTCAGAGAGTCGCCGAACCATGTGTCATGTCTCCTACCCGGAGACTGCTACTCCCCCGGCCTTGCGCGCCTTGTTCCGGCTGCGAGGACACGGGACCGCAGTCCTTGTCGACGCCACCGGCGTCGTCTCTGTGGAAGCAAGTAGCAGTTCGTCTGAGGCGACCGCATCCACGACGGCGGAGACTTCGTTCACGCCCCCGCCGCGCGTCAGGCACCTGAAACCCGGCACAACTTTGTGCTTCCACGGCGAGGAGGCGATTACCCTCGTCGTCGATGCGAAGGACGGTCAACCGCCAGCGATCTGTCTCGCCGCACCAGCCAGCCGCGGTCAAGAGGAGAGCAGCACAGTCCTCGGAGAACGACGCAACTCCCTTAGGGACATCCACGTCGAGACGCTACTGGAGGGGGATAAGCACTGGTATCCGGCCGACATTTTCTTCGGCGGTCAGGCGCCGCCACATGCGACGGGCGAGCCGGTCACCGAGGTCGAGCTGGCCCATGAAGATGGGGGATCACTATGGGTCGCGCCACTCCCCTTACTTGGGCATGTTGTCATCGATTGCCCACCCGGGGCCGAGCAACCGGTGCTGACGGCAGGCGAGTCACCCGCGGAGGCACTGGCCGGCACCGAGTTCGCTGAGTGCCATACCGATCTGAAACAGGTGGAGCCGGGACGTTGGGTCAGTAGGAACCGCCTGGGGCTACGGTACGTCCTCGTGGATGGCGCTACCGCATCACGTGTGCACGTGCGTGCCAGTTCTCGCACTTTCAGCCGGCGCGGAGCGTTCGCGTGCTCGGATGAGCGCCTGACCCGCATGTGGACAGTGGCGGCGACGACTCTGGGTACCTGCATGCAGACCCTCGTCGTCGACGGAATCAAGCGGGATCGCCTGCCATGGATGGCCGACAATGCCGCCGCAATTGGCCCGAACGCATATGCATTCGGTGATTCGCGTATCACCGCGAACGGCATTGCTGCCCTCTTCCTGCCGCAAAGTGGCTACGTGAACGGCATCGCCGATTACACACTGTGGGGAGTCATCGCACTCGCGCTCGACCTGGAGGCCTTCGACGATGAGGCGTTGCTGGCTGCGACCGCGCCGGAGTTGGACGAGGTCGTCACCTCGCTGCTGGCGATGACGAATAGCAATGGATTGCTGTACACCACCAAGGACGAGTCCTCCTTCCCCCATACGGGACCGGGAGCGGTCTTCCTGGACTGGGGCGTCGAGGTGGCCCCACAGCGCACACCGACGGCGTTCCAAGCCCTGTGGTACTGGGCGCTGCGAAGCGCGGTTCGGGTAGGCGCTCATCTGCGCAGTGCGGAAGCTCCGGACGCGCCTAGCGCAGGGCAACTTCATTCCTGGGAAGAGTGCGCCACGCGAGTTGCCCGGACGTTGAACAACGCGGCATGGGATCACAGCACCGGCGCATGGCGCGAATACGTTGACGGCGTCTCTCGGCCGACACCGTTGGCGAACACGCTAGCCACCCTGGCCGGGCTCACGCCGCTGCATGCGCCGGGCGTGGAGACGCAAATCCTGGCCACGTCGTCGGGAACCCCCTCGATGCGCGCCTGGGCGTTGCGCGCACTCGTGCAGCGCGGACTGCGACATCAGACGGTGGACGAGCTCGTGCGGATCTGGGGACCGCTGGTTGACGCCGGGGTGAATACGTTCTGGGAAGAATTCCCCTCGGAGGGGGAGCAACCGACACAGATGTACGGGCGCCCCTTCGGCAAGAGCCTCTGCCACGGCTGGGCCGCAGGGCCCGCTGATCTGCTCGTGCTGGCAATCCTGGGCGTGCAGGCCCTGGCACCAGGCTGGGAGGAGTTCACAGTGGACCCCCAGCTAGGGGAGCTCGAATGGGCTGCATGCGCCATCCCGACCGTGCACGGCGACGTGTGCGTCGTCGCGGAGCGGGGAAGGACGACGGTGGACGTGCCGGCGGGAACAGCGCTCGTTCGCGGCGCTGAGCGGTTCGTCGGACCGGCTCGAGCGATTTGGTAAACGGGCTCTTCCGGTTTGAGATTGGGGTGATGTCTGGGGTGTGTGGTTGCTTGCGGTTCGGCCGACTGGCCCGTGTCTGCTTGGACCGTCCCAGACGGCCCAACTAGAGGAACGCAATCAAACTGGGGATTCGGGGGCCAGGTTTAGGTGCGGGCGCCGGCCCGGCTGGCCTCCCCGGCGCCGGCCAGCGCACCGGGCGCCGGGCAGGACCGCGAGTCCCCCCAGGCGGAGGCAAACCGGCTCTTCCAGCTCCGGGGTTTGTGGTGTTGCATTCCGGGGCGGCCTCGGGTGGAGGGGTGGGGGCCTGTCCACCCACGGCCCACCGCTGGCGCTCGTTCCCGTGCGTGGCGGCACAAAGTGTCCAGGATCGGCATAAACAGCCCCGACGTTGCCCGCGGCCATGGGCAGAACGTTGGAATCATGCGGTTTCAAAAACGGCCCCAGCGGTCGCCGACAGCCTTAGTGCCGAATTCGGACATTCCGTCCCCGACGGGGCACCCGGGCACACACCACCCACCCCCGCGCCGGTAAACGTCAGCACCCGGCCAAAGGCACTTTTCCGGAGCATTCCTTCAAGAGCATCCTGGACAAACAGGATCTCGATCAAGCAGGTGCCTGGTGACGCAACCGAGCAGATGGCAACACTGCACACTCAAGAAGTCCAACTCCCACCAAAACTCACATGATCCTGCGGTTTCACCCATCGGGTCCGGACCTGCGGAAAGGCTCCGGTGTGCAACGAGGTCCCCGTTGCACACCGGAGCACTGTAACCGAAATTCGGCCGGTCCGTCATTTCCGCACAATACCGATGAAAAACCAGAACTGAACAAGTTTGTCCTCGCAGTTCCAGTGTGCAGCCCCTACACGCCCACTCCAACCACACCCATCCCGGATATAGCCTCCGCCACATCAACCGACGTCGGCACGTAACTTCTACCGACCTCGGTGGAGGGGACTGGAGGGGCTAGCGGAGGTGGACGGGGCCGAGGAGGCCGTGGGGGACGCTCGGGTGTTCCACCGCCCAGGGGCCAGTCATGTAGGCGTCGGCCGCGAGGGTGGCGTTGCGCAGCGTCGTGCGCACCTCGATCTCAATGATCGGCTCGCGGCCCGCGGCCACGGCCGCCGACAGCGCGCCCCCGATCGCGATTGTCGCAGCGTCGCGCAGCACCGGCCCGAAGACCCGGTCGCCCACCCGCACCACGGCGCTGCCGCCCAGCTCCCCGAGCGTCAGCACCGCATCCGCGAGCGCAGCCCGGCCAGCGTCGCCGCCACTGCCCACTTCCACACGTGCCCGGTACAGGCCGGTGCCGGAGACGTCCTTCAGCGCCGCGATGTCGCGCCAGTCGCCGGGGCCCTGCCCGGGCAGGACGATGGTGCGGGGCCCGGCGGGCTCCTCGGAGATGACGGTCAGGCTCCAGTCCGTCAGCACGAACTCCTCGCCGCCGGCACCGACGCGGGCGGTGGCCGCCGAACCTCCGGGCAATGCGGCGCCGCCCGCGCCATACGCATCCGCTGCGCCGCCCACGGCCCCGGTTCCGATCACCGCCCCGGCCACCGCGCGGGAGCAGGCTTCACCCGCTGCGGCGCCTGCTGTGTCGCCACTCCCCGCGGTCGCGGCGGCCGCCACTGCGCCCTCCCCCGCGGGCACGACCCGCAACATCACCAAGCCGAGCGGCTCCAGGCAGGCCTCCACCCGCGTACGCCCGCCGGCCACCTCGGCACCCACACGCGTGATCTCGCCGGCGTCCAGGTCCAGGACCTCCACGCGCCCGGCCCCCTCGATCTCCAGCGGCAGTGCCACCGCCTGCGCGGCGGGGTTGTAGACGAGCACGTAGCGGCCCTCGACGGCGTCACGCACCTGGGTCAGCAGCACCGGCCCGTTCCAGGCCACGCGGGGCCGCACCCCGAGTGCCGCGAGCGCGCCGGGCACCTCCGCCCAGGCGTCCACCCGCTTCACGCGCGGTCCCGCGAGCGCGGAGGCGATCGCCTCACGGACGGCCGCGCCGGCGTCGGCGCCGCCCCAACCGGCATCCCCGGTGGGCGGCCGGCCGACGAGCACAATCGCCAGTCCCTCCGCGGCGGCGCACGCCAGCCCACGGGCCGCATCCGACGGGATCGCGCCGCCCTGAAGCGCGGCATCCAGCACCAGTGCCCGGTAGGCGGGCCCCTCCGGGAAGAGCACGACTCGCCCCGCTTCGAGGCCGACGACACCTGCCTCGGCCAGGCCGACCGGGTCGAGTATCTGCACGTTGTAGCCGGCGCGCTCCAGGGGCTCCGCGTCGATGAGCCGGTCGGGGGCGGTCGCGTCGGCCTCGGCGTTGCCGCGGGCGGCGGTGGTCAGGAAGCCGTCCCGGTAGACGGCCACGTCCGCTCGGGGCGTGCCGGTCTCCAGCACCGCGGTGCCGCGCACCCAGTAGTCGGTCAGTCCCTTCCAGTGCGGCCACTGGGGGAAGTGCCGGTGGTTCCAGGACTCGGAGACGATGGTGCCGAAGCGGCCCCGGGTGGGCCAGGGCGCCTCGGGGTCCTGGGCGGCGAAGCCGTGCACGAAGGGCTTGGTGACGCCGACGGCCCACTCCTTGTCCAGCATGTGCCGGTAGTCGGCCAGGGAGAAGTCGTAGCACTTGTCCATCTGGGCGCCGAGCTCGGTGGACACGCGCACGGCCCCGCCCTGGTGGGCGCCGGCCACGCAGCTGCGCTGCCAGTCCAGGGCGAAGCGCCAGTTCGGGTGGTCCATGTTGATGGGCGCGCGGTCTCCGGAGTTCAGGGACTCCACCTCCGCGCGCCCGCCGCAGCGCACCAGCTCCCGGAAGGAGCGGACCGGTTCCAGGTTCTGCCCGTAGGCGGCCTGCGCCTTGTGCCGCATGCCGTGCCCGACGGCCCAGTCCTGGATGAGGGCCAGGTGGTCGGTGACGTAAAGGTCGGTGACGGTGCGGTTGTAGTCCGCGCGCACGCGCCGCCCCAGTGAGGTCGGCGCGCCGTCGGGGTCGGCGGAGTCGAAGTCGGGGCGCGGCGGCGTCTCGGGCACCCAGTACCGGCACTGGCCGTGGGCGATCAGGAGCGGCAGGTAGCGGGTGGGGTCGTAGCCGCGCAGGGCCTGGAAGCGCTCACGCAGTTCGGGGCTCCAGAACAGGCAGTCGGCGTTCAGTTCCAGGGAGTCCTCGAACAGCTCAGTGGCGGTAGACCCCTCCGCCCTCAGTGCGGCCGCACCCGCCTGCCCGAGCTGGTGCTCATCCAGGTAGGCCAGGGCGGCGCGAGCGGCGGCGGCGTCCAGGAAGCTGGTCACCCCCTGCTCGCTGTCGCGGCTCCAGAAGGCCATAAGCGCCCACTGCCCCGGCCCGGGCTCCCAGTCGACGACGGCGCCGGTCCCCTCACCGCGCACCTGCCCGGTCAGGTCGGTCAGGGTGGTCTCGTCCAGCAGGGTGGAGTGCTCGGGCTCGATGATCTTGGTGGGCTTGCCCCAAGGGTTGCCGGAGTCCACCACCCGCGGTGGTGTGCCGCGTCGGACCACCCGGGCGGAGACGACGGCGACCAGCTTCCCGCCGCGCGCCAGCTCCGCGTCGTCGAAGGGGGTGGGCACGGGGGTGGTGACCGCGCCCCGGCCACCGCCGGGCCCATGAATCTCGGCGGCGGCCCGGCCGGCGTCGCCCCGGGCATCCGCCCGGCCCTCGCCCTCAACCCACCTCACCCCGTACTGGAGCTCCTGGGCGGCGTAGGCGGTGCCGCGGGTGGTGTTGGGGGTTTGCAGCGGCCAGGCGGCGCCGAGCGTCATGGCCACGCCCACCCCCAGGTGCCGTGCCTCGGCCAGGACGGCGGCCAGCGCCTCACGCTGGGCGGCGTCGGCCCAGAAGCCGGGCGAGAAGGCGATCTCCACCTCCCCGAAGCCGGCGGCGGCGATGGCCCGCAGCTCCTCGAGCAGTTCCTCAACCGGAACCGGCTGCTGCCACCACCAGCGGATGCCGGGCCGGTCGGTCATCTCCGGGGTGGCGAAGCGCGCCCGGGTCAGGGCGGCGCGAGTGGCGGGTCGGCGCAGGTCGGCGGGCGCGGTCATTGTTTGCTCCTGGCTGTGACGTGCGGCCCTTACAGGGCCCGGTAGCGGAAGTCGGTGATGCGGGCGCTGCCGGGTCCGGCGGCGAATACGGCGGGCCGCAGCGAGACCAGGTCGTTCGCGGTGTTGGCGTGGTAGCCGGAGCACTCCAGGGTGAGCGGGTAGTGGGTCCATTCCGTCTGCCCGGGGCTGCGGTAGTACATCTGCACGATGTGCTCGTGCTTCTCCAGGGCGAGTTCCAGGGCGCGGGTGCCCTCCGGCAGCGGCTGACTCCCCCAGCTGCGGGTCCCGCCGGTCCACGCCTGCAGGCGCCCGGCGGCCAGTTCCAGTCCGAGGAAGAGCCGGTGGTTGAAGAACAGCAGCAGGCCCGCCGTCGTCCCGGCGGTCTCCGAGCCGCCGGACGTGCCCGGTTCACCGCCGGAGCCCTCCGCGGCTCCGGTCTGCGGGCCGCCGTCCTCTCCCGCCCGGGCTGCGTCCAGCAGTTCGATGCCGGCCTCCACCCGGTAGGAGCGGTCGGGGGCGCGCACGGTCATGGGTAAGGCCGACGCCGGGTCCTGGCCCTTCCCGGACAGCACCAGGCCCGCCTCGGTGAAGGCCGCGCGGGCGGTCTCGTCGGCACCCGGCCGGTCGAAGGTCCAGCGCCAGCCCCAGGCCGGGGCGTGGAAGTCGTCGGACAGGGCGACGCCGTGGGGCCGCTGCTCGCTGCCGCCGCCGGGCAGGGGCAGGGGCGCGGTGAGGTCGCCGCCGCGGGCGACGGGCCAGCCGTCGTCGGTCCAGTCGACCGGTTCCAGCAGGATCTGCCGACCCAGCCCCTGCGCGCCCCGCTCGTAGGCGTGGTAGATGACGTACCACTGCCCGCCGGGTCCCTCCAGCAGGGTGCCGTGGCCCCGGGACCACCAGGGCTGGGCGGCGTCGGTGCAGCGCACCAGCGGGTTGGTGGGCATGTTCTCCCAGGGGCCGTCGATGCTGCGGGAGCGGGCCACGATGACCATGTGCCCGGTGGCCGGGCCGGCGGTGCCGCCGACGGCGGAGACCAGGTAGTGCCAGCCGTCCCGCTGCACGTGCTTGGGGCCCTCCAGGGAGTAGGCCTCCACCACCCAGTCATCCGGGTAGTGCCAGCCGTCGTAGACGTGCTCCACCTCGCCGACGGTTCCCAGGCCGTCGGAGGTGAGCCGGACCCGGTCGATGCCGTTCAAAAACAGGTAGCGTTCGCCGTCCTCGCCCACGGCGTGCCCGGGGTCGATGTAGCCGCGCAGGCCCAGGTCGATGGGCCCGTGCCAGGTCCCCTCGATGTCGTCGGTCCACATCACCGCGATGGTGGGGGCGTCCACGCGCGACCAGGAGGTGGGCATGAAGGGGATGTACATGTAGTAGCGGCCGGCGTGTTCAACCAGGTCGATGGCGAAGACGCTGCCCCAGGGCTCCGGGCAGGCGGGGCCGACCGGTTCCCAGTCCACCAGGTTCTCCGAGCGCCACAGCACGATGCCGGGGCTGGACTCGAAGGAGGAGTAGGTCAGGTAGTACCGGTCCCCCACCCGCAGGACGGTGGGGTCGGGGTAGTCCCCACCCATGACGGGGTTGCGGTAGGTGCCGTCGCCGAGGTTGGCGCGGCGCTGGTTCTCGATGCCACGCCCCCAGGCGGGGGCGGCGGACGGGATGCCTGTGGTGGTCATTTGGTTACTCCGGTGGTGCGACGGCGGTTGTGTACAGCGTGCGGGTGGTCGGGGGAGGTGGGGTGAGCTCAGCGCAGCACGTCGCCGATGAAGGCGGCGAAGTGGGCGCAGGTGGCCTTGGCGGTGGGCAGACCGGGCACGGACAGGTGCCCGTGGGTCTCCCCCGGCACGGTGTGTTGCTCCACATCGACGCCCGCCTGGGCGAGTTGCTCGGCGAAGCGCTCCCCGGAGGCGCGCAGTTCGTCGGCCTCGCAGTTCTCGATGTAGGTGCGCGGGTAGCCGGTCAGGGACTCGGCGTTCCCGGGCATGGCGTAGTCGAAGTGCTCGACGCCGGTCAGTTCCGGCCCCAGCAGCTGGGCCATCAGGGCGTCGTTCTCACCCTCGGGGCCGAGCAGCACCGGCGGCAGGGTGGACAGGACGGCGGCGAGCTCGACGGAGGGCCCCGGCAGCGGGTAGTGGACCAGCGGGTAGGCGAGGAAGACGCCGGCGGGGGCCTGTCCGGCGTCGCGGCCGTGCAGGCCGACGGAGGCCGCCAGGCAGGCTCCGGCGCTGCCACCGCCGACCGCCACCCTGGCCGGGTCGGTGGGCAGTCCGTGCCCGCCGGCGCGCACCCACTGGTAGGCGGCCCAGCAGTCGTCGTGTGGCACCGGGTGGGTGACGCCGTCGACGGCGAGCCGGTAGTCGACGCTGACGACGGGCAGCCCGGTGGCGTCGGCGAGGCGGGCGGCGGTGTGGTCGGCCTCGGCGGTGTCCAGGTCGCCGAAGATGAAGGCGCCCCCGTGGATCCAGACGACGGCGCCGCGGCGGCCGGCGGCGTCGGGGGCGGCGAGCTCGTGCGGGGTGTACACGCGCACGGGCACGTCCCCGTGCGGGCCGGGGGCGGCAGCGTCCCGGCGGGCCACCTCGGGCAGGTCGACGGGCTCGACGGGTAGGTCGTAGCGGTCCGCCTGAGCCATCACCGCCGGCGTCCACTCCGGGCCGCGCTGAGGCAGGCCGTCCAGGACGTGAATCCGCTCGCCGTGGATGCCGGCGACGCAGCCGACCTTCTCGGGCCCCTCGGTGACGACGACGGGGTCGTCGGGTGAGTTGAAGCGCATGGGCCGTACCTCCTCGTACGTGCTTGCAGGTGCTTGTGCGCGGGGTCAGTCGGTGACGGTCAGCAGTAGGGGATCGGCGTCGGGGTCGTCCCCGAGGCGGATCTCGAAGTCGCCGGGCTCGACGCGCCAGCCCTCCCCGTCGTCATCCCACAGCGCCAGGTGGCTGCGGTCCAGCCGGAAGGAAACCGCTTGGCTGCCGCCGGCGGGGACGGCGACGCGCTGGAAGCCGGCGAGCCTGCGCACGGCGGGGGCGAGCGAGGCGAGCACGTCGCGGGTGAACAGCAGTACCACGTCCTCACCGTCCCGCTCCCCGGTGTTGGCGACGGCGGCCGTGACCTCCACGGCGGCGCCGGCGTCGAGCTCCGCCCGGGAGATGGTGGTGCGGGACAGGGCGGCGTCGCGGTAGGCGAAGCTCGTGTAGGACAGGCCGTGGCCGAAGTGGAAGCGGGGGCCGAGCGGCAGGTCGCGGTACTTGGAGGTGAAGAACTCCTGGAGGTTGGCGGGGCCGTCCAGGCCCATGTCGAAGACGGGCTTGACCATCTCCCCGCCGCGGGTGGCGGGGCGGCCGGTGTTCTCGTGGGCGTCGTAGGTGGCCGGGAGCTGCCCGGAGTGACGGGGGAAGCCGATGGGCAGGCGACCGGAGGGGTTGACGGCGCCGGTGAGGATGTCGGCGATGACCTCCGGGCCGGTGGTGCCCAGGTGCCAGGCGGCCAGGACGGCACCCGGCTCCTCGATCCAGTCCTCCACGACCAGCGGGCGCCCGGCCACGAGCACCACGGCCAGGGGCGTACCGATGACGGCGACGGCGTGGACGAGGGCGGCCTGGTCGCCGGGCAGGTGCAGGTCGGCGCGGGAGGTGGCCTCGCCGGTGAGTTGGCTGGGTTCGTCCAGGGCGAGGATCACCAGGTCGGCGTCGGCGGCGGCCGCGGCGACGGCGTCGACCTCCTCCCCGGTGACGCCGAGCGGGTCCTGCCCACCCAGCACCGTCAGCTCGGGGGCGGGCGTGCCGGCGTCGGCGGCGCGGGCCTCCAGGGCCGCGGCCAGCGCGTCCGCGAGTGAGCGGGTGGGTGGGGCGGCGAAGTGCTGCACCCAGGCGCCCAGGTGGTCGGTGTGGGTGGCGGCCGGGCCGGCCAGCAGGATGCGGCGGGCGGTGGGGGCGATCGGTAGGGAACCGTCGTTGGTGAGCAGCACAGGGCACTTCTCGGCGGCGGCGCGGGCGGAGGCCAGGTGCTGCGGGGTGGGGGCCGTGATCTCGGCGCCGGGGTCCACGTAGGGGTTGTCGAACAGGCCGAGGGCGAGCTTTAGGGCCAGAACGCGGCGCACGGCGTCGTCGACGCGCGCCACCAGGGCCGGGTCGCCCCCGTCCAGGAGGGCGGGGTGCTCGGGGCGGGCGTCCGGGTCGTGCAGGTGCCCGCCCATTTCGATGTCGAGCCCGGCGGAAAGCGACATGCGGGCGGCATCGGGCAGGTCAGCGGCCACCCCGTGGGGGATGAGGTTCTCCACGCCGGAGGCGTCGCCGACGATGGCGCCGGTGAAGCCGAGCTCGTCCTTGAGGAGGCCGGTGAGCAGGCGGCGGTTGGCGTGCACCGGGCGGCCGTTCACGGTGTTGAAGGAGGCCATGACGGAGCCGACGCCGGCGTCCACGCAGGCGGCGAAGGGCGGCAGGTACACGGAGTGGAGCCGCTGGTCGGACATGTCCACGGTGTTGTAGTCGCGACCGCCCTCCGCGGCGCCGTAGCCGATGAAGTGCTTGGCGGTGGCCACCACGGTGCCGGGCTCGTCCAGGCGCTCGTGCTGGTAGCCCGCAACCATGGCGGCGCCGAGTTCGGCGGTCAGCAGGGGGTCCTCGCCGAAGCCCTCGGCGACGCGCCCCCAGCGCGGGTCGCGGGCGACGTCCACCATGGGCGAGTAGGTCCAGGTGACGCCGCCGGAGCGGGCCTCGGCGGCGGAGACGGCGGCGCAGGTGCGGGCGACGGCGGTGGAGAAGGAGGCGCCCATGGCCAGCGGGGTGGGGAAGATGGTGCGTTGGCCGTGGATGACGTCCAGGCCGATGAGCAGGGGGATGCCGTGCGGGGTCTCCTCCACGGCGGCGCGCTGGATCGCATTGGCGTCTGCCGCGTTGCCGGGCCAAAACAGGGCGCCGATACCGGCACGCGCCGCCTCCAGACACTCCTCGGTGGTCATCTTGAAGGTGACCTGCACCTGCGCCAGCTTCTCCTCCCAGGTGAGGGACGCGAGGATGGACTCGATGCGCTCGCGCTGGGCGTCGGTGAGCTGTGCGGCGGGGCTCTTTGGGCTGGTGGCTGGGTGGTTGGCGGCGGGGGCGGCGGTCACGGGAGGGCTCCTCGTTGAGCGGGTTAGCGGGTGGATGGTCGTGCGGCGTTGACTGGGTCGGGCGGGCGCAGGAGGGTGCCGGCCCTGCGGCCGATCATCCGCCTGCACCCGCCCGCGGCGTAATTAGATCTCGCCGCGTTCCTCGGCGGCGCGCTCGGCCGCCTCGGCGAGGCGCTCGGCCTCGTCTCGGCTTACCCCCTCGGCGAGGGCCTCAGCCCGGGCGGCACGCTTGACCTCGAGCTCGGCGGAGATCTTGGCCATCGTCTTCGTGTCCAGCTTCCAGAACAGGAGCGGGACAAAGGCGAGGAAGGCCATGATGGCCGGCACCAGGTTAGCGGCGATGTTGATGCCGGTTAGCGCGCTGGCGCTCTGCACCTCAAGGGCCCCGTCATAGCCGAACCAGCCCATGATGTACAGGGCGGCGGCGCCACCGATCGCGTTGGCGAACTTGGTGGACAGTGAGACGGTCGCGTAGGAGGTGCCGTCGGCGCGGACGCCGGTCTTGTGCTCGTAGTAGTCGACGGCGTCCGGCACCATGGACAGGGCGATCGGCGCCGCGAAGCCTGACAGGCCGTAAAGGAACTGCAGCACGAGGAGTACCGTGAGGTTCGTCTGCCCGAAGAAGAAGATGAGCAGGAGGAAAATGCCTCCCGAGAGTACCGACGCCATCATCATGTTGCGCTTACCCAGCTTGAGTGCGAACGGCGGCAAAGTGACGCTGCCAATGATGGTGCCGATTCGGAAGGCGAGCATGACCCCCGCCATCAGGAGCGGGCTGCCCAGGATCCAGCGGCAGTAGTAGAACATGATGCCGATGCGACCGAAGAGGCCGAAGAGCTGGAACAGCAGCGCGAAGAAGACGACCATGAGCTGACCGTTGGTGACGACCGCCTTCACGGTCCGGGTGAAGGGAACCTTCTGCTGCTCGGCCGTCATGGTGATGCGCTCGCGAACGTTGAGGCCCGTGATGAGGAAGGCCGGCAACGCGATAACGGCGAATATGAGCATCGTCAGGAAGTAGGAGCGGTTGTCGAAGCCACGGTCCTTGGCAGCATCGGAGGCTACTAGGGAAACCAGGAGGAAGGGTGTGGCCACGTCCAGGATCAGCCCGGCGGCTTGGGAACCGATATTGCGAATCCAGTTGAGGGTGACGCGCTCACCAGAATCCGTGGTCATGACACCCGCCAGTGAGCCGTAGGACATGTTGGCGACGGTGTAGAAGAAGCACAGGAGCACGTAGGCGATACCCGCCCAGGCGATCTTGGCGCCGTTGCCGCCGTGGAACGGCATCCAGAAGGCCAGAATCATCGTGATGGACAGCAACGGGGCGCCGAAGATCACGTAGGGGCGGAAGCGACCCCAGCGACTCTTCGTACGCTCGGCCACGTAGCCGAAGGCGAGGTCCTGGATGCCGTCCAGAACACGGGCGACGAGCAGAATATTCGCCGCCGCTGCCGCTGGGATGAGCGCGATGTCGGTATAGAAGGTGATGAGGTAGTTACCGACGGTCGTCCAGATGAATTGGGAGCCGAACTCGGCGAAGCCGTAGGAGATCTTCTCCTTAAGGGGGACCTGGGCCCCCGTCTTGGCGGGTGCCGCAGACTGCGTCGTCATGACGGGCCTTTCTGTGATGCGAAGTGCGGGCTGCTCTGCCCGGAACTCCCGAGGCCAGGGACTGCGACGTCCGCACCTCGTTGCGTTCTGCGCTACAGTCAACGCGGGGCAGCCGTGGGCGACAAGCACACCGCCCCCTCCTTCCGCACTGCCCGTGCATAAGGTTGAGCCTTCGACACTCGCACGACCATCCCGCTCACAGCCCCGACGCACTAGCTGCCATACCCACGGTAAACAAACCCTCAGCACATTGACAGCCAGGTATTGGGGTCACATCGACCGCCTTCAAGTTTCGCACGATTGAGGCATAAGTCGCGGCATTGTTGCCATCATTCCGGTTGACGCATACGAAAGTGGGACGGACACTGCCTGTGTGACACCTCGAGACAGCCAGCACGAAGGCGTGCAGCCGCCCGACACCTCAGCGCCAGCCCGGGGTACAAAGACGAGCACACCAGTCCCGCTCCGCGCCCCCTCCTTCGCCCACGTCTCCCAACTGGCGGAGCTCATCGCTGAGGCACGCCAGTATCCTCAAGGCGTCTCCCGTGCTGACCTGTCCGAGACCCTGACGCTGGGCCGGAACGCCGTCGACCGGCGACTCAAGACCGCCGTCGAGCTCGGGCTGCTCGCTCCCGCCGGCCGGGGCGTGTCAACCGGCGGGCGCGCCCCGGAGATGTGGCGCTTCAATCCGTCCGCGGCCACAATCCTGGTCCTGTCGATCTCCTACCGTTCCAGCACCGCGGCACTGACGGACTTGAGCGGCGCGATTCTCGATCGGATCAGCTGGGAGGAGGGCATTCTCAGCGATCCGCAGACGGTCACCCGGCACGCCCTGGAGCATCTGACCGCACTGCGCAACCGCCACCCCGAGCTTCCACCTACCTGGGGCGTGGGCGCCTGCATCCCGACGGCCGTGGACTTTCGCGATGGGAGTCTGATCGCCCCGGCTACGGCCAGGGCCGGCGGCGCCTCCGACACCCTGAGCTGGACCGGCTTCCCGCTGCGCAGCCGACTGGCGCAGGCGCTGGGCCTGCCGGTCTGGGTCGACGACGAGGTCAATGTCCTGGCGCTGGCCGCCGCGAAGCGCATCGGCGCCCCGCAGGACCTTTTGTATGTCCGCCTCAGCCTGGGGCTCGGCATGGGCATCGTCTCCCGCGGGCAGGTGCACCGGGGTGCCGCTGCGGCCTCCGGGGAGATCGCCCACATCCAGATGACGGGATCGGGGGGACGCGCCTGCCGCTGCGGACGCAAGGGGTGCCTGGAGACGACGCTCTCCGGCGGCGCCATGGAGGAGGCGGCCGTGACCCCGCAGGCCCTGAAGCGCTCCTCCTACCTGCGCCGACTCGACGAATCCGGAGGCGTCCGCTGCGAACACGTCTTCCGCGGCGCGGCGGAGGGCGACCCCGTGTGCATGCGACTGCTGACCGAGGCCGCGGACCGACTCTCCGTGGTGCTGGCGGTATTGACCACCACATACAACCCCGGGGAGGTCGTGTTGGGCGGCAGCGTGGCCGAGGCCGGCGAGTTCTTCTCCCGCGCGGTCGGTCAGGCTCTGCGCCGTCGCGTCCTGCCGGCCACCTCCGAGCGCCTGCGCGTGCGCATGGGCAACGAGGACGACGCGTTGGCAGGTGCTTGCCGTATGGTCACCGACCGCCTGCTGTCCGCTCACGTAATGCACGTCTGGCTTTCCCACGGTTCCCCGGTGGGGGTGCAGGAGCTGGTCACCCACCGCCGCCAGGATGCATAACACGAACGCGCGACACATGGCGACGGGTCGACGGCCCCGCACCAATCGGATTATGCACGCCACCTGCTACGCCCTTGACCCCGGGGATCGTCCCCACTCTCATTTGAATTTGAACGTCTGCCAAATACGGGAACCTGTCGCCGCCCGTCGCCTGGGGCATCGGAGATAGCGGAGTTGACGTAGTAGAGGGTCACTAATTCCGCGCGGCTGCGTGCCTTCAGCTTCGCGCGTAACCGGCTGACATAGGTCTTCACCGATGTGGGAGCCAGGAACAACTCGTCCGCAATCTCAGAGTTGGTCTTGCCCATGGCAATCAGGCGCAAAACCTCAGACTCACGTTGAGTGAGACTCACGGGTACACCCAGGCCTGTCTCAATCTCCTTCACCGTTGAGTCCTGGGCCGAGCCACGCAGCATGTCCAAGACCCCGCCAGTAACTTCGGGGGACAGTACTCCCTGCCCGGAACCCACAAGGCGCACCGCCCTCAGCAAATCCCTCACCGGACTGTTCTTAATGACGAACCCGGAGGCTCCGGCGGCAACCGCCGCCTCGACATCCTCAGGCTGATCGAATATCGTGACCACGAGTACGCGAACATCCGGCGCCTTTGCCACCATCTTCCGTGTGGCCTCAACCCCGTCCATCGCCGGCATATGGAGATCCATAAGCACCACATTTGGTCTCGTCCCCGGCAGCTTACGCAAGGCATCGAGGCCGCTCTCGGCCTCACCGACCACCTGCATGTCATCCTGAGCGCCGATCAACTTACCGTAAGCTGATCGTGTGACCGGATCGTCGTCGACTATCATTACACGGATCACCCTGAATCATCCACCTTCGATCCGATCGCGGTGCGCACGGGCACCACGATCTCTATATTGAACACGCCATCCCGCTCCATTATCTCAGAGCGCCCGCCCAGAGCTGAGATACGCTCCTTAATTCCCGACAGCCCCATCCCGTGCGCGGAGTCACGCGTCATGCGATCGAAGTGATTACGTGCCCGCACGCGAAGTTCGGGGCGCCGGACGTCAATCTCCAACTCACCGGCGCTGCCACTAGCATGCCTACCGATATTAGTGACCAGTTCCTGCACGACGAGGTACAAGTCATACGCAATCGGCGCGCCCGCCAGACTCCCGAAGTCCATAACAGCGTCGACCTTGAAACCATTCGCACGACTCCGATCAACCAGCGCGCCGATATCTTCTGTCGTCACCACATACCGATCCGCGTCGCCCGCACGGACTCCGCCCAACACAGATCGGACTTCCTCAAGCGCATCGCGACTAGCATCCTCGATATCGTGAAAGGTGCGCAGCACCTCTTCGTCGCCGCTCTCATCGAGTTCCGCAGCAACGGCCGCACGTATACCAATTCCACTCAACGTGTGGGACAGTATATCGTGAAGATCTCGCGCCACCTTAGCCCGGTCCTCAAGTACACGCGTGCGTTCACGGGCTATTTCCGCCCTCGCTTTTTCCTCCGCCTCCGCCTTAACCTGTACGCCAAGCAGCCAGGATCCGAACAGCAGTACCGCACTCATAACAACCTGCAGCGTCAACGCTTCTCCCGCCGGCGCCCTGACACTGAGTAGACAAAACAGCAGCATGGACGCGACTGCCAAGGCAGTTGGCACTACGTATCGCAGACCGCGCATCAATCGCCCCGCACAATACAGCGCCCATGATGCAACGACGAAGGGCTCACGTGTAAGCTCAAGCAGCCATCCGGCTGCAGTAAACGCAGCGATGCCCAACACCATTAGCCACGGCCGAGACCAAAAAAACAATACGGCCAACACATAGCCGCAGACCATAGCGAGTTGAAGCAAACGCATCGCCAAAGTGCCCGGATCCTTCGTGAGCCAGAACCCGACATATATCACGCAGACGATGGCGACGCCCGTGCGAGGCAGCGTTATCCACGGCGACGCCGCTGCCGAAAACTTGTTATGCGATGAGCTGCTCCTCGGCCAGGCGCCGATAGAGCGCATTAGATTCGAGCAGTTCATCGTGATTCCCCCCTTCCAACCGCACGGCAAGAATCTGACCAGTCGATCCGCCGAACTAGCCGCAGAAACGCACTCCCACACCAGAAGGCCGATGCACCCCCATCCTCGGGCATGCGTATCTCTTCATCGCATAACATGGCAATGCTGCTGTCACTTCCTATAGCCGGTTGTCGAATCACTGACCCGAGGCCTTGCCGCGTCATGTTCACACGGTACACGGCTAGATGGACGCGAACCCTGGCACGTCGGGCGCTACGACACCTTCATTTTGCCCCGTCATGGCTCGCGGTCCGTCCCGACCCTAGACCTCCAGCTCACCTACGCCGTAAAGACCGTTCGCAGAATACCGCACAACGGCACCACCATAGAACCGGGCAATAACTCCTAGGTTATTCATACGCAGCGCCTCTGCCCCCATCCTCGGCCTTCTTCGCTACCAACCCGTGCAGTTGCACTTGTTTACTTTGGAAGACACCTCACAGAACGCCGGCGAGTCCGGCGGGCGCCCACCGCAGCGCGCTCCATACCTCGGGGCGCCCTCACCTCTACAACGCTGGTTCGAGCACCCGTGCACACTCGCAAACTGCAGTAGTTAGTTCGCGCGCCGGTGCCGTGCCCCGCTGTTCGTTAGAACACCACGAAACTCAGTCACCGGTCAGACCCTGAATGACGGCGAAGTCAACTCAGGTAGACATTTTCCCGCGGACTATGTACCAGAGAAACGCTCGCACGATAGCATCCACCATAGTAACCGTACCTACAGGAGGGTATTAATGCAGGCATTGGCAAAGCGCTTGCGGATCGCGTTACTTCGCGTTCCGCAAGAGCACCCCGACTCCACTTCATGTGCCAGCCTCGCAGGCCGGCCAAGCGCGACCCCAATGACTGCCGCAATTGCAGCGGAGGTACGCAAAACGGCCTCGCTCACAACCATTCGTCAGTGTGTGCTGCTAGGTTTGACAGGAATTGCAGCGGTGTCCTGGTTCGGCGTTCTGCAAACAATCAGCTACACCCAGGCAGGCCGGCCTGAGGATACCGGCGGCATAGCTGCAGCAGACTGGCCGCTGCTGGCATTGCACTATGGCCAGGTCATCCCAGTCCTCCTGGGCGCATGGATCTTCGGGCAAGACATGGCAACCGGAACACGGCGCATGATGTTCCTGGCATCATCTTCACGGATCAGGATCGCGTGCGGAAAAATGTTCCTGGCGACACTACTTACTAGCGCGACGGCATTGGTGTGTTCGCTTGGCGCCCTTACCCCATTCCTTGGTGCATCCGAGCGCGCAGCGGATGGTGTAGGCGGATTCCAGCTCAGCCCGGCACGGTTTGGCTGGCTCATCGGATACTGGGTAGTCATAGCGCTGCTGTCTGCAGCGATTACAGCGGCAACGCGAAATACGGTCATAGCCGTGGCGCCGTTGCTAATATGGACTATCGGTCTCTCCGACCTGTTAACCAACGCCTTGCCGTCATTAAAGATCGTCTTCGATCAGGTTTTCAAGACTGCCTACCAAAGCGGCTTCACTCCTTCGGCGTCTGAACTCACCGCCACGGCAATTCAACTGATCGTCGTAATGACGATAGGGGCCGTCATATTCATCCGTCGGGACTGCGGGTAATCACCACAACAGAACACCATGAAATCCGAACCATTCCAACATGAGGACATCCAAAATGATTGAAGTATCCGAAGTATCCAAAAGGCACGGAAAGGTGCTGGCTGTTGATAGGGTCAGCTTTTGCGCACCCTCCGGCATGATCACAGGACTGCTCGGCCCGAATGGAGCAGGAAAGTCATCGGTCATGCGTATCATATGCGGCCTAGATCGTGCTGACGGCGGTACCGCGACCGTCTGTGGGTCGCATTATCGGCAGCACCCATTCCCCATGAGAGTCGTCGGCGCACAGTTCGAGGGATCGGGCGCACATCCCTCCCGCACAGCGGTAAATCATCTGCGGTGGGTGGCGCGCGCAAATCGCATCTCCGACGATCGCGTGGAAGAAGTCTTGAACATAGTGGGCCTGCAACCCGGCGACTGGAGACGGCCAGTTGGCGGATTCTCGCTCGGAATGCAACAACGTCTTGGAATCGCCACGGCTCTTCTAGGCGATCCCCAGGTGATGATATTCGACGAGCCTGCCAACGGACTCGACCCGTTCGGAATTCAGTGGCTGCGGGACCTTCTTGCGCGGCTTGCACATGCCGATAAGACCGTGCTCCTCAGTTCTCACCTGATGGGCGAGACTGAAGTTATTGCTGACCGAGTCGTTCTTATGGACCGCGGCCACGTGATCGGTGAAGGCCGAGTCGAGCAACTCGTCGCGGAACATGGCTCGCTCGAACGGGCGTTCTTCAGTCGTTTGGCGGACCACAGGAATACAGACGTTCCTCCTACCGGAGGCGATAAGCGATGAGCTTCGTCGATGTGCTAGCCAGCGAGACCCGCAAGGCATTGACTCTGCCGTCCCTACGACTGACTGTCACCCTCACCATTCTTCTCATGGCATCATACTGCGCACTTGATGCTAGGGGCGCGCGCTCTGCGCTTCTTTCCGGTCAGGACGCCATGGGCCCACAAGAATTAGGAGTGTACGCCCTGGCGAATCTCGCATTCCTCCCCGTAATTGCGGCGGTTCTTATAGCATCTAGCGAGCACGCGGGCGGACAGCTGACCGACTCGATCCTAGCCGTACCGCGCCGGCACCTGCTCGTCCTTGCGAAACTGACGCTCGCCGCCATGCTGATCTTTGCCGAGGCCGCACTGCTGTCCATTATGATATTGGCATTTTATCAAGGCGGTCTCGGCTCCATTTCGGTATTCGCGTCGGGCCAGGGCACCCATTACCTCGCATCACTGGCCATGGGGACCGCGTACTGGACTCTCCTTGGTCTGTTCAGCACCTCTGTTGCTATGGTTGTACGATCTCAAACCACGGTGCTGGCAGTCATGATTCTGCTTACCGGCGCTGGCATGGCCTTCCTAATGATCAATAAAGTATTTCAGTACCTGCCGACCAATGCGGGACTGATGATGTTCATTGGCGATCAAACGGAAGACCTGGCTAATCCGCCCGACCTCGAACCGACCCCTGCGACTGCTGTCGTGGTGGCTTGGGTTTTGGTCGCGATTGCCACGGCGTTGGTAGCCATCAAGCGACGGGACGTCGGCGCCAGACAAGTCACGCCCCAGTAGCTTCGCCCGGGCCTGCGCAACAAGTTCACAGAGATCTCAAACGAATCCAGACAGACCAGCACGTCGCACCCCGTCGAAGCAGAAGCGTGAGTGCGTGTGCATTGACACCACCGTTCGTCACGCCCGCATTAGCTGTCGGCGGTGGTGAAGACGGCGCATCGCCGTTCTCAGCGCCGCAGCACGCGCACCCGCACCGCGCCAGGCGGTCCAGCGGCAGCAGGTTCAGGCGCTCATCACCGTTGAGGTTGCATCCGCCCAGCCACCCGTTACCTTGTTTGTGGTCGCCGGTGAAGGAGTGCCGGTGGCTGGGCCAGCCGCTGTGGGCACGGGTGTCTT
>NZ_QMIN01000023.1:52240-60491 GCF_003287795.1 Actinomyces sp. Z5 | reverse complement strand
CGGGCCGGGGGAGACCCCGGCCCGGCCGGAGCCGTTCTGCTGACCACCCCTGACGTCCCACGCGTACGCCTCCGCCTCTCACGTGCGGGTTTGGATCTCGCGTACGCGTTCGGCTTCCACGTTCGGGTTCCGCTCCCACGTGCGAGTCTTGGAGCTTTCCCCGCGCCTGGTAGCCGAATATCTCCAAAACGCGTACGTGAGGCGGGAACTTGTGCGTTTGAGTAATCGACGGGTGTGCGTTTGGCGCGGCGGGCGCGGGACGGCGTGACCGATACCCCCCGAATACGGCGCCTCGGCGGGTGGCAGCATCTGCCGGGCGGGGTAGGGTAGCCCAGGGTTGCACCCTGGGTTTAACCCCGGGTACATCCCGAGCGTCTGCCGGCGCGTCATGAATGTCGACAGGCGCAGTGCCCGCGTCCGCAATCAGCCGCCCACAGGAGACCGAGTGTTCAGTGCGTTCATCCAGGCGTTCAAAACGCCGGACCTGAGGAGAAAGCTCCTGTTCACCCTGGGCATCATGGCCCTGTTCCGGTTCGGTTCCGTGCTGCCCACCCCCGGCGTGAACCTGGCCAACGTGCAGGTGTGCGTGGGGGAGGCCGAGGATGCGGGCCTGCTCGGCCTGATCAACATCTTCTCCGGTGGAGCGCTGCTGCAGCTGAGCGTATTCGCGCTGGGCATCATGCCCTACATCACCGCCTCCATCATCATCCAGCTGCTGCGCGTGGTGATCCCGCGCTTCGAGGAGCTGTACAAGGAGGGCCAGTCGGGCACCGCCAAGCTGACGGAGTACACCCGCTACCTCACGATCGGGTTGGGCGTGCTCCAGTCGGCCACAATCGTCGCCACCGCCGCGAACGGCAACCTGTTCACCGGCTGCTCGGTGGACGTCATCCCGAACGACTCCCCCCTGAACCTGGCGCTGATGATCGTCACCATGACCGCCGGCACCGGCCTGATCATGTGGCTGGGTGAGCTCATCACCGAGCACGGCATCGGCAACGGTATGTCCCTGCTGATCTTCACCTCGATCGTGGCGCGCATGCCGCAGAACCTGCTGTCCATCCTGGGCGGCTCCGGCGGCCTCTCCCGCTTCCTGGCGGTCGTAGCCATCATCCTGGTGGCCACGCTAGCGGTGGTCTTCGTAGAGCAGGCCACCCGCCGCATCCCGGTGCAGTACGCCAAGCGCATGGTGGGACGGCGCCAGTACGGCGGCTCCACCACCTACATCCCCATCAAGATCAACACCGCCGGCGTCATCCCGGTCATCTTCGCCTCCTCCCTGCTGGCCATGCCGCAGCTGATCGCCCAGTTCGGCTCGCCCACCAGTTCCTGGGTGCAGTGGATCGCCACCAACCTGCGGCAGACCGACACGGTCTACCTGGTGGGCTACGCCCTGCTGATCTTCGCCTTCACGTTCTTCTACACGGCCATCACCTTCAACTCCGAGGAGATCGCCGACAACATGAAGCGCTACGGCGGCTTCATCCCCGGCATCCGCGCCGGTGAGCCGACGGTGCGCTACCTCAGCTACGTAATCAACCGGATCACCGCGGCGGGCTCCGTCTACCTGGTGATCCTGGCCCTGCTGCCGACGCTCGCCGTCATCCGGCTGGGCCTGTCCCAGAATCTGCCGTTCGGCGGCACGACCATCCTGATCATGGTGGGGGTCGGCCTGCAGACGGTTAAGGAAATCAACTCTCAGCTGCAGCAGCGGCACTACGAAGGGTTCCTCTCATGAGCGCACGTATGGTCATCCTCGGTCCACCCGGAGCCGGCAAGGGCACCCAGGCAGCCCGCATTTGCGAGCGCCTGGGCATCCCCGCCATCTCCACCGGCGACATCTTCCGTGCGAACGTCGCCGGCGGCACCGAGTTGGGCCGCCAGGCCAAGCAGTACATGGACGCCGGCGAGTACGTGCCCGACTCGGTGACCAATGCCATGGTCGCCGACCGGCTGGCCGCCGACGACGCCGCCGACGGCTTCCTGCTGGACGGTTACCCCCGCACCGAGGCGCAGGTGCACGAGCTGGACAGCATGCTCGCCGCCGCCGGCCTGTCCCTGGACGTGGTCCTGGAGATCACCGCGGACGCCGAGGTCGTGGTCCAGCGGCTGCTGGGGCGCGCCGCCGAGCAGGGCCGCACCGACGACACCGAACCGGTCATTCGTCGTCGCCTGGAGGTGTACGCGGAGCAGACCGAGCCGCTGGCCGCCCTGTACGAGCAGCGCGGGCTGCTGGTGCGCGCCGACGGCGTCGGCGCGCTGGATGAGGTCACCGACCGGATCATGAGCGCGCTCGCCACGCGCGGCGTCACCGCCTGAAGGGGACACCCGCCATGCTGACGCGCGAGCGGATTCAGCTCAAGACCCCGGACCAGCTGCGGCACATGCGCCGGGCCGGGCTCGTCGTCGCCGATATCCACGCCGCCCTGCGGGAGGCCGTGCGCCCCGGCGTCACCACCGCAGAGCTTGACGCCGTCTCCGCCGACGCCATCGCCCGCGGCGGCGCCCACTCCAACTTCCTGGGTTACTACGACTACCCGGCCACCGTCTGCATCTCCGTCAACGACGAGGTGGTCCATGGGATCCCGGGGGAGCGGGTGCTCGAGCCGGGCGACCTGGTCACCTTCGACTGTGGCGCCTACATCCTCGACGACGCCGGCACCCAGTGGCACGGCGACGCCGCCTTCACCACCGTGGTGGGCGGCCGCTATGCCTCCGAGTCCGATCGGGTGCTGGACACCACCACCCGGCAGGCCCTGTGGGACGCGATCGCCGCCGTCGCCCGTGCCGCCGCCGGAGAGACCGCTGGGCGAGCCACACGGTTGAACACGGTTGGCGACACGGTCGAGGCCACCGTTGCTGCGGTGAGCGAGCGCGAGGGGGTGCATCTGGGCATCCTGCAGGACTACGTCGGCCACGGCATCGGTACCGCCATGCACATGGCCCCCGACGTGCTCAACTATTCCGTCAAGCACAAGGGCCCCAAGCTCCGGGCGGGCATGGTGCTCGCCATCGAACCGATGCTCACCGCCGGTGGCACGGAGGTGGACGAGCTCGACGACGGCTGGACCGTGGTCACGCGGGACGGTTCGCACGCCGCCCAGTGGGAGCACACGGTCGCGCTCGTGCCCGGCGGAGTGTGGGTGCTGACAGCCCCCGATGGGGGAGTGGAGGGCCTGGCCCCCTACGGCCTGGAGCCCAAGCCCCTGGACTGACTCCTCTGCTGTCCTGCTGTCCTGCGCCCGCGATCGCCGAGGTCGGTTGAAGTTACGTGCCGAGGTCGGTGGAACTTACGTGCCGAGTTCGGTCGTGCCGGGAGCGAGGCGGGTGTTGGCGACGTGCCGGAGTCGAGGTGCGCAGTGTGTCGGGAAACACCGCCGGATAATGCCCCTCCGCGGTGGTCAGCCGCGGCGGGTTTGCCGTATCGTTGGCGATCGGCGCGTCCAGGACGCGGTGCCATACCATTTTGCCCGCCGGCTCTCCGGCTTCCCGTGAGGTGGGGTGGCGCGTCCAGCGCACCATGCCGGCGGCGTCGTCGCCGGAGGGAGTATCCAGCGAGAAAGCAACCGACGGAGGAACATGGCTAAGAAGGACGGCGTCATCGAGGTCGAGGGATCGGTCGTCGAGGCCCTTCCGAACGCGATGTTCCGGGTCGAGCTGAGCAACGGGCATGTCGTGCTCGCGCACATCTCGGGCAAGATGCGGCAGCACTACATCCGCATCCTGCCGGAGGACCGCGTGGTCGTTGAGCTCAGCCCCTACGACCTGTCGCGTGGCCGCATCGTCTACCGGTACAAGTGACAGTCCTCCCTGCCGGGAGGACGGAGGAACAACATGAAGGTCAAGCCGAGCGTCAAGAAGATCTGTGACAACTGCAAGGTGATTCGTCGCCACGGCAAGGTCATGGTCATCTGCGACAACCCGCGGCACAAGCAGCGTCAGGGCTGACACCCGCGCGTCGCCGGCCTGGGGGTCGGCGGCAAAACAACTCAGCACTCACCCCAGTGGCGCCTCGCGCCACCACCCCCGGTTCCTGGAGGCCGGGGCCACCGGAAGGCGGTGGAGGGGATGGGTGACGACCTCCGGGAGCACACAGGAGAACCACACAGTGGCACGCATTTCCGGCGTCGACCTGCCTCGCGAGAAGCGAGTCGAGGTCGCGCTCACCTACATCTACGGGATCGGACGCACCCGCGCCCAGAAGACCCTCGAGGCCACCGGGGTCAACCCGGACACCCGGGTCAAGGACTTGACGGAGGACGAGCTGGTCGCGCTGCGCAACCACATCGACTCCAGCTACCAGGTCGAGGGCGACCTGCGTCGTGAGGTCCAGGCGGACATCCGCCGCAAGATTGAGATCGGCTCCTACCAGGGCCTGCGCCACCGCCGGCACCTGCCGGTCCGCGGCCAGCGCACCAAGACCAACGCCCGCACTCGCAAGGGCCCCAAGCGCACCGTGGCCGGTAAGAAGAAGGCCAAGTAACCAGCCGTTATCCGGGCGCCGCAGGCCCGGAACTAGACCTCACTCGAAGAAGGAAGCATGCCCCCTAAGACTCGTTCCACCGCGCGCAAGCCGCGCCGCAAGGACCGTAAGAACGTCACCCACGGTCACGCCTACATCAAGTCCACCTTCAACAACACCATCGTGTCCCTGACGGACCCCAACGGCGCCGTCATCGCCTGGGCCTCCTCCGGCCAGGTCGGTTTCAAGGGCTCGCGCAAGTCGACGCCGTACGCCGCTCAGCTCGCCGCCGAGGCTGCCGCCCGCCGCGCCCAGGACCACGGCATGAAGAAGGTCGACGTGTTCGTCAAGGGCCCCGGCTCCGGCCGCGAGACCGCGATCCGCTCCCTCCAGGCCGCCGGCCTCGAGGTCGGCTCGATCACCGACGTGACCCCGCAGGCGCACAACGGCTGCCGCCCGCCGAAGCGGCGCCGCGTCTGAGGCTCGACCCTGCGGTCGGCGCCTCCCCACAAAAGCTGGGGACGACGTCGGCCATTGGCTCCGCCCGGACAGGACGGGCCGGCCGCCGACGCGTGTCGGCGGCCAACACCATGAGGAACGGCGTCATATAGCGGGCGCCGCGACGAAAGGAAACCCCTAGTGCTCATTGCACAGCGACCCACACTCTCCGAGGAGGTCATTGAGGAGGACCGCCGCTCGCGGTTCATCCTCGAGCCCCTCGAGCCCGGCTTCGGCTACACGCTCGGAAACTCCCTGCGTCGCACGCTGCTGTCCTCCATCCCGGGCGCGGCCGTGACCTCCGTCCGCATTGAGGGCGTGCCCCACGAGTTCCGCACCATTGCCGGGGTCAAGGAGGACGTCGCCCAGATCATCCTGAATATCAAGGAGATCGTCCTGTCGTCCGAGAACGACGAGCCGGTGGTCATGTACTTGCGCAAGTCCGGCCCGGGCGTCGTCGTCGCCGGCGACATCACCCCGCCGGCGGGCGTGGAGATCCACAACCCCGAGCTGGTGATCGCCACTCTCAACGAGAAGGGCAAGCTGGAGATCGAGCTGACGGTCGAGCGCGGCCGCGGCTACGTGTCCGCCAACCAGAACAAGGACCCGAACGCCGAGATCTCGCGTATTCCGGTCGACTCCATCTACTCACCGGTCAAGAAGGTCTCCTACGCGGTGGAGGCCACCCGTGTGGAGCAGCGCACGGACTTCGACCGCCTGGTGGTGGACGTGGAGACCAAGGCCTCCATGACCCCGCGCGACGCGCTGGCCTCCGCCGGCAAGACGCTGGTTGAGCTGTTCGGGCTGGCCCGTGAGCTCAACGTCGAGGCCGAGGGCATCGAGGTCGGCCCCTCGCCGATGGATCAGGCCCTGCAGCAGGATCTGGCCATGATGATTGACGAGCTGGACCTGCAGGCCCGCTCCTCCAACGCCCTCAAGCGCGAGGGCATCCACACCGTCGGTGAGCTCGTCGCGCGCAGCGAGGCTGACCTCCTCGACATCCGCAACTTCGGTGCCAAGTCGATCTCCGAGATCAAGGACAAGCTGGCCGAGCTCGGGCTGTCCCTCAAGGGGTCCCCGGTCGACTACGCCCCGGAGGGCGACTACACCAACCCCACCTTCAGCGACGAGCAGCAGGCCTGACGCCGGCTCGCCATTCCACTAGGAGACAACATGCCTCGCCCCACCAAGGGTCCCCGGCTGGGCGGATCCCCCCAGCACGAGCGCCACATGCTGGCCAACCTGGCCACGCAGCTCATCATCCACGAGTCGATCACGACCACGGAGGCCCGCGCCCGGCGCCTGCGGCCCTACGTCGAGAAGCTCATCACCAAGGGCAAGCGCGGCGACCTTCACGCCCGCCGCACCGTGATGAAGAAGATGACGGACAAGTACGCCGTCTACCGCCTCTTCGACGAGATCGCCCCGCAGATGGCCGACCGCGACGGCGGCTACACCCGCATCATCAAGACCGCGCCGCGCCGGGGCGACAACGCCCCCATGGCCCAGATCTCGCTGGTGCTGGAGCCGGTCGCCAAGAAGGCCGTCGTCGACGACGCCGTCCGCACCGCTAAGCGTGCGGCCGAGCAGGCCGTGGCCGAGGTTGAGGAGGCCGCCGCCGAGGTCGAGGCCGAGGAGACTCCGGCCGATGACGTCGCCGAGGTTGCCGTGGAGGAGACCGAGGCCGCTGACGAGGCCGCTGTCGACGAGACTTCCGGCAAGCCCGTCTACGCCGGCTCGGTGCGCCTGGAGAAGGGCTCCACCGAGGCGCCCGACGCCGACCACGAGGTCAAGGGCAACGAGGACTCCATGAAGTACCACGTGCCCGGCTCCCGCTGGTACGACAACACGGTGGCCGAGGTCTGGTTCGCCTCGGCCGAGGACGCCGAGGCCGCGGGCTTCGCCCCCGCCGGCGGTGCCGCCGCGCAGAAGGTCAAGAAGTGAGCCGGTCCCGGTAGGGTCTGAGCGCTGGTGGGCCGCAAGGCTCACACATACGGGGAGGGCCGGTCGCCGCGAGGTGACCGGCCCTCCCTGCGTCTCAGCGTCGGGCGTGCGGAGCCGGAGGCGGTAGTGGTGCGGCGTCGTCGGGCGGGACGGGGCCGTCAGGGCCGGGCCATCTCCCAGCAGCGGGCTCCGCCGGTCATGCCGGCCTCGTTGGGCACGACGACGACGTCGTCGCCGATCTTGTCGAGCTGGAAGGCGGTGATGCGGCGGGAGTTGCCGCCGCCCAGGTAGAGCCGGTCCCACATGTACATGGGGTGCAGTGCCTCGACCACGCGCCGCACCCGCCGCGACCAGTGGGCGTCCCCCAGGCGCAGGCGCTCGTGCTCACCGATGTAGTCGTCATAGGTCAGCCCCCAGCGGACCGGTCCCTGGGAGACCTCCACGTGCGGGGCGAGCACGCCGTTGTCGAAGACGGCGTTGCCCAGACCCGTCCCCAGGGTCACGATCATCTCCAGGCCGTGGCCGGTGACGACGCCGGCGCCGGCCACCTCGGCGTCGTTGAGCACCAGCACCGGGCGGCCGAGGGTCTCCTGTAGTCGCCCGCCCATGTCGAAGCGCGCCCAGGCCTCCACCAGCTCCGGCAGGACGCGGGAGCGGGGGCCGTCCTTGGTGATGTAGTGGGGGGTGGCGATGACGACCCCGTGGCGGATCATGCCGGGCATGCCGACGGTCACCCGGTCGGCGGGCGGCAGCTGGTCGGCCAGGTCCTTAATGGTGTCCACCAGCAGTTCCGGCGGCAGCGGGTAAGGGGTGGGAGTGCGCAGGGCGCGGGAGATGATGGCGCCATCGGCGTCGAGCACGGAGGCCTTGATGCCGCCGCCGCCGCAGTCGACGCTGAGCGTGGTCGTAGTGGTCACGCCCCGACGCTACCGCCTTGGCGGCGGCCGACGCAGTTTCCCGGCCGCGTCGGTCGATGCGCCCGTGCTCACGAATCGCCCCCGACCCTGCCAAGGCAAACTGCTGGTCGGCCGAGACGTCGAGCGCCAGCTTCTTCAAGTGCCGCTGTTCGTCAGCCAGGCGACCGACTACCATGCGAGCCCACGCAGTTCGGGGAATCGTCTTTCCCAAAGCGTGACGATTCGCTGGTCGAGGTTCAGAGTCGGCCACAGTGCCACGAGTCGGTTGCGGTTGATGAACCTCCGCTGGTCGTCCGCGGTCCCTTCAGCGAGAACAGCCTGGTAGACGATCTGCGCGGATAGTGCTTTCGTCCCTGGGCGTGCGCGCGGGGGAGTGGGGTTGTGCTCTTGCAGGTGTCGGGCTGTGCTGCTGTTTGCTGTTGCACGACCT
>NZ_QMIN01000023.1:0-51989 GCF_003287795.1 Actinomyces sp. Z5 | reverse complement strand
CACGACCTTGGGGTGCATTCCACGACCACCCCGGGGTCGTGCAAAACACCCCGAGGTCGTGCAACGCGGCCCAGGGTCGTGCAAGTGAGACGCGGCCCGACGTCTAGCACCGAGGCGGACGGGTGAAGGCAGCACCCGGGCTGTGGTCTCATGGTTGCCATGACCGATGCCGAGCCCACGCGCGATGCTGACCCCACGTACGGAGCCGACCCCACCCGCCCCGACGCCGTGCGCGTGCGCCTGGACCTGGCCTACGACGGCACCGGCTTCCACGGCTGGGCGGCCCAGCCCGGACAGCGCACCGTCGAGGGCGTGCTGACCACCGCCCTGGCCACAGTGCTGCGCACCACGGTGCGGCTGACGGTCGCCGGGCGCACCGACGCCGGGGTGCACGCCGCCGCGCAAGTCGCCCACCTGGACGTGCCCACCGCGGCCTGGCGGGCACTGCCCGGACGCTCCACCCGCACCCCCGAGCAGGCCCTGCTGGACCGGCTCGCCGGCGTGCTCGCCCGCGAGGCCCAACACGGGCCCATCCACGCCCCGCGCGGTGCCGGCGACCTGGTGGTCTACGGCGTCCGCCAGGTTCCCCCCGCCTTCGACGCACGCTTCTCCGCTCTGACCCGCCGCTACTGCTACCGCATTGCCGACGGCGGCCCCGCCGGCGCCCCACGCGACCCCGCCCGCCGCGGGCAGGTCCTCTGGGTGAACGAGCGGCTCGACGTCGACGCCATTCAGGCCGCCAGCCGCCCCCTGTTGGGGGAGCACGACTTCCTGTCCTACTGCCGCCCCCGCGAGGGCGCCACCACCATCCGCACCCTGAAGGAGCTCTTCTGGCGGCGCCTGCCCGCCGATTCCCCAGGCCCCGACGGCGGCCTGGTGACCCTCACCGTCGTCGCCGACGCCTTCTGCCACTCCATGGTGCGCTCCCTGGTGGGCGCCGCCCTCGAAGTCGGGACCGGACGCCGCGACGTCGACTGGCCCGCCCGGCTGCTGGCAGCCCGCAGTCGAGGCCGGGCCGCGCCGGTTGCTCCGGCCCATGGGCTCACCCTGGAAGCCGTCACCTACCCGGCCGACGCCGAGCTGGCCGCACAGGCCGAGCGGGCCCGCACCCTGCGTCGGGCGCCGAACTGCTGCGACTGACCGCGCGGCTGATGGTGCGGTCGGTTCCGGGCGCCGGTCCCGTCGGCAGGCGCCCCCGCTACCGCTGCACCGTCGGCGAGCGGCACAGCGGCGTGTCAGGTTTCACGGCCGCCCGGGTGCCGGCGGCTTTGACCGTCCCCGAAGCCGCCGGTAGGGTAGGGGACCGTCGTGCAGCACGCGATCACGCTTGTGGTGCCATCCCACTCGCTACTTGCGGCCGGTGCTCCGACCACCTCATCTGACCATGGCGGTCCCGCCGGATGCCAGCGCCTGCGCTGTGTCCGCGTGTCCGCCCGCCAAGAGAAACGAAGGCAACGCCAGTGCGCACGTACACACCGAAGCCCGGCGACGTCAAGAAGAACTGGTACGTCATTGACGCCAGTGACGTCGTGCTCGGCCAGCTCGCAGCCCAGGCTGCAACCCTGCTCCGTGGGAAGCACAAGCCGCAGTTCGCGCCGAACGAGGACTGTGGCGACTACGTCGTCATCATCAACGCCGACAAGGTCGTCCTCACCCGCGGCAAGGCCGACAAGAAGTTCGCCTACCGCCACTCCGGCTACCCGGGCGGCCTGACCGCCGTCTCCTACCGGGAGCTGCTGGCCACCCACCCCGAGCGGGCCGTCCAGAAGGCCATCAAGGGCATGCTGCCCCACACCCGCCTGGGGCGCGCCCAGCTGAAGAAGCTGAAGGTGTACGCCGGTCCGGAGCACCCGCACGCCTCCCAGAACCCGCAGAGCTACCAGCTCACCCAGGTCACCCAGTAAGCGCTCCAGCGCCCGGCACCCGACAAGCAAAGGACACATCGTGGCTGAGACCACCGTCGACATCGACGCGCTGGACGAGGACAACGCCCCCGCCAGCTACACCACCGAATCCACCCCCACCGAGGGACGCGGCCAGTCCATCACCGCTCCTGGCATGGGACTCGGCCGCCGCAAGGAGGCCGTCGCCCGCGTCCGCCTCATCCCCGGCACCGGCCAGTGGAAGATCAACGGCCGCACCCTGGAGGACTACTTCCCCAACAAGCTGCACCAGCAGCTCGTGCGCGCCCCCTTCACCATCCTCGAGCTCGAGGGCCGCTTCGACGTCATCGCCCGCATCAACGGCGGCGGCATCTCCGGCCAGGCCGGCGCCCTGCGCCTGGGCATCGCCCGCGCCCTGAACGAGATCGACCGTGAGGCCAACCGCCCGGCCCTGAAGAAGGCCGGCTTCCTCACCCGTGACGCCCGCATTGTGGAGCGCAAGAAGGCCGGTCTGCACAAGGCCCGCCGCGCCCCGCAGTACTCCAAGCGCTGACCGCGGCGGCGCCCCCTCCGGGGTGCCCCGAAGCGCATATTTCACGTCGGTGGCCGTCTTCCTTCGGGGAGGCGGCCACCGGTTTGCGCTCCGGCGTGGAATGATGGGGCCGTCTACCCACAGGAGGATCCCATGTCACGACTCTTCGGCACCGACGGCGTCCGCGGACTCGCCAACGAACTGCTCACCCCTGATCTCGCAGTCAGCCTCGGCCGGGCCGCGGCCAGCGTCCTGGTCGGCTCGGACGACTCGCCCCACCGGCTGGGCCGCCGCCCCCGCGCCGTCGTCGGCCGCGACACCCGCGCCAGCGGCGAGTTCCTCGACCACGCCATCAGCGCCGGCCTGGCCGCCTCCGGCATGGATGTCACCCGCGTCGGCGTGCTGCCCACCCCCGCCATCGCTCACCTGACCGCCAGCCAGGACGTCAGCCTCGGCGTGGTCATCTCCGCCTCCCACAACCCCTTCCCTGACAACGGCATCAAGTTCTTCGCCCGCGGCGGCTACAAGCTCGAGGACGCCGTGGAGGACCGCATCGAGGCGGCCCTGAACGAGGACCTGCCCCGCCCCACCGGCGCCGCCGTCGGTCGCGTCATCAAGGGCGAGACGGTCGCCGACCAGACCTACATCAACCACCTGGTGGACTCCGTAGCCACCGACCTGTCCGGCCTGCGCATCGTGGTGGACGCCTCCAACGGCGCCGCCAGCAACGTCGGCCCCGCCGCCCTGCGCTCCGCCGGCGCCGAGGTCATCGCCATCAACGCGTCCCCGGACGGGCTGAACATCAACGCCGACTGCGGTTCCACCCACCCCGAGCAGCTGCAGTCGTACGTGCGCAGCGTCGGCGCGGACATGGGGGTCGCCTATGACGGGGACGCCGACCGCTGCATGGCCGTGGACGCAGACGGCAACCTGGTGGACGGCGACCAGATCATGGGCCTGCTGGCCGTGGGCATGAAGGCCGACGGCACGCTCGGCTCCGACACTCTGGTGGTCACCGTCATGAGCAACCTGGGCTTGATCCTGGCCATGCGCGAGCACGGCATCCGCATTGTGCAGACCGGCGTGGGCGACCGCTACGTGCTGGAGAAGATGCTGCAGGGCGGCTACACCCTCGGCGGCGAGCAGTCCGGGCACGTCATCGACACCATCCACGCCACCACCGGTGACGGCGTGCTCACCTCGCTGCGTGTGGCCGCCCGCATGAAGCGCACCAGCAAGTCCCTGGCCGAGCTGGCCAGCATTGTGCAGCGCCTGCCGCAGACGCTCATCAACGTCCCCGGCGTGGACAAGGCCGCCGCCGGCACCAACAAGGCGGTGCAGGACGCCGTCGCCGACGCCGAGAAGCAGCTGGGGGAGACCGGCCGAGTGCTGCTGCGCCCGTCGGGCACCGAGCCGCTGGTGCGCGTGATGGTGGAGGCCGCCAGCCAGGAGGAGGCCGACCGCGTGGCCGCCGGCCTGGCCGCCGTCGTTAAGGACAACCTCGCACTGTGATCGCGCGGCCCGGCTCGCTGCGCTGACCCGCGCCGCCTGACGTGCGACTTCCCGCCCCGCGTGCGCGAGAGGCAAATGCGTATGTGAGAGGGACTTAGACGGACGACCGGGCCCCACACCGTTTGCGGTGCGGGGCCCGGTCCAATTCCGGGGAGAGCTCACCGGTTCACTGCACGTGCTCACTCCATGGCGCGGATGACTTCCTCCACGGTCTCCTTGGCGTCGCCGAAGAGCATGGAGGTGTTGTCCTTGAAGAACAGCGGGTTCTGCACGCCGGCGTAGCCGGTGGCCATGGAGCGCTTGAACACCACGACCTTGGCGGCATCCCAAACCCGCAGCACTGGCATGCCGGCGATGGGGGAGCCGGGCTCCTCCGCGGCGGGGTTGACCGTGTCATTCGCACCGATGACCAGCACCACGTCGACGTCGGAGAAGCTGTCGTTGACCTCGTCCATCTCCAGCACCAGGTCGTAGGGGACCTTCGCCTCCGCCAGCAGCACGTTCATGTGCCCGGGCAGGCGGCCGGCCACGGGGTGGATGCCGAAGGTGACGTCCACGCCCTCCCCGCGCAGCATCTCCGTCAGCGTCGCCACGGGGTACTGGGCGTGCGCCACGGCCATGCCGTAACCGGGGGTGATCACCACGCGCTTGGCGTCCTGCAGCGCCCGGGCGACGGCGCCCACGTCGGTCTGCTGGATGGTGCCCTCCTCGCCCGCGGCGGGGGCGGCGACCGCGCCCTCGGTGCCGTAGCCGCCCAGCAGCACGGACACGAAGGAGCGGTTCATGGCCTGGCACATCAGGTAGGACAGGTAGGCGCCGGAGGAGCCCACCAGTGCGCCGGTGATGATCAGCAGGTCGTTGTTGACCATGAAGCCGGTGAAGGCGGAGGCCCAACCGGAGTAGGAGTTCATGATGGCCACGACCACGGGCATGTCACCGCCGCCGATCGCCACCACCAGGTGGGCGCCCAGGGCAAGGGCGATCACCGTCATCACCGCCAGGCACACCCAGGCCGCCGTCGACCCCGCCGGCAGTAGGATGAAGGCGACCATGAGTACGAGGCTGACCAGCAGAGCGGCGAGATTGAGCTTATTGCGCCCCGGCAGGGTGATCGGGCGGCCCGGGACGCGCCCGGCCAGCTTCAGAGCGGCAAGCACCGAGCCGGTGAAGGTCACGGCGCCGACGAACACGCCCAGGAACACCTCCCCCAGGTGGAAGCCGCCCAGTGACTCGGCCAGTCCGTCGGGGGAGGCGTAGGAGCTGTAGCCCACCAGTACGGCGGCCAGACCTACCAGCCCGTTCAGGACCGCGATCAGCTGCGGCATGCCGGTCATGGCTACCCGCCCGGCCAGCAGCATGCCGATCACGGCGCCGATGCCGAGGGCCAGGGCGATCAGGATGGCGGTGGTGACCACGCCCTGTCCGGGGTCGGAGGTCAAAGCCAGGCCGATGGCGGCCGCGACCGCGACCACCATGCCGACGGCTCCGGCGATGTTACCGGCGACCGCGGTCTCGTGGCGGGACAGTCCGGCGGCGGCGGCGATGAACAGCACCGCCGCGGCGACGTAGGCCAGGGCCACCGGCGAGGGCAGGGTCAGGCCGACGGCGTCGGCGGAGGCCGCAGGGGACACGGCCGACAGAGCCGCTGGCGTGAATGCGGGCAGGGAGACAACAGCTGCGCAGGACATGCCCTCACTCCTTCCTGAACATGGCGAGCATGCGGTTGGTGACCGCGAAGCCGCCGAAGACGTTGATGGACGCGAGCAGGATCGCGATGAAGGCGACGGCGCTGATCGCCGGGTTGGCGTTGCCGACCTGCGAGATGGCGCCGAGCAGGATGATGCCGGAGATCGCATTGGTCACCGACATCAGCGGCGTGTGCAGTGCCGGGGTCACGTTGGAGATGACGTGGAATCCCAGGATGACCGCCAGGGCCAGCACGATGTAGTGGCTGGTGGCGGCCGCGGGGGTGACCAGCACCAAGACGGCGACTGCGACGGCGGCCAGCGCGAGGCCGATGCTCATGCGCCGGCGTGAACGGGCCCGGGCGGCGGCCTGGGCCTCGGCGTCTCCGGAGGCATCGGGGGCCGGCTCGGGGGTCGGGGCGGCCGGCGCCTTGGGGGCGGCCGAGACCGCCACGGGCGGCGGCGGCCACAGCAGTTCGCCGGCCTGGCACACGGTGATGGCCCGCACCACCTGGTCGTCCAGGTCCAGGGTCAGGTCGCCGTCCTTGGCGGGGGTGACCAGGGTAAGCAGGTTGAGGATGTTGCGGCCGTACAGCTGGGAGGCCTGGGCGGGCAGGCGCTCGGCCAGGTCGGTGTAGCCGACGATGGTCACACCGGAGTCGGTGGTGACCACCTCACCTGGCACGGTCAGCTCGGTGTTGCCGCCGTTGGCTGCCGCCATGTCAACGATCACCGAACCGGGCTGCATGGCGTCGATCGCGGCGCGGTCCAGCAGCAGCGGGGCGCGGCGGCCAGGGATGTTCGCCGTCGTGATCACGATGTCCGCGGCGGCGGACTGCTCCGCATACAGGGCGTTCGCCAGCGCCGCCTGGTCGGTACTCATCTCCTTGGCGTAGCCGTCGGCGGACACCTCCTGGGCGGTGGGCACGGGTACGAACTCGGCCCCCACCGACTTGACCTGGTCGGCCACCTCCGGGCGCACGTCGGTGCCCTTGACTACGGCGCCCAGGGAGTAGGCGGTGCCGATGGCGGCCAGGCCGGCCACGCCCGCGCCGATCACGTACACGGAGGCGGGCGGGAACTTGCCGGCGGCGGTCACCTGGCCGTTGAGCAGGCGGCCGAAGTGCGCGGCGGCCTCGATGACGGCCCGGTAGCCGGCCAGGTTCGCCTGGGAGGAGAGCACGTCCATGCTCTGTGCCCGGGAGATGCGCGGCACGGTGTCGATTGCCAGGGCGGTGAGGGAATGGTCCTGCAGGCTCTGCACGAGCTCGGGATGGCGGGCGGGGTCGAGCCTTCCGATGAGGGTGGCGCCCGGGTGCATGAGGTCCAGCTCGGCGTCGTCGGGTGCATAGGCGGTGACGACGACGTTGCAGCCCCAGGTCTCGGCGCGGTCGGCGAGCTGCGCGCCTGCCTCTTCATAGGCGGCGTCGGGGAACTGGGCCGGTGCCCCGGCTCCCCGCTGGACGACGACGTCGTAGCCCAGACGGATCAGCTGTTCCACTGTCTGCGGCGTGGCCGCGGTCATAGAGCGGTCCGGAGGCTGGCAGGGGATTCCAAGACGCATAGAAGCTCCTTTCAGCGGGCGCGCCCAGTGGCGCGGCGGCGACCGCGGGTTGGGGAATACGGGCGCGCGTGGTGACTCACGCAACAGTAGAACGCGTCGGGGTGGGTGTCACGCGGCGTCTCACCGCCGCGGGCCTTGAAGCGGCGCGAAGCGGTGGCCGGCGAGCCGCCCGCCTCAGTGGGAGATGTGGCTCGACTCACTTAAAAGCTCTCTTGCGGGAAGTGAGTTACTGAGGGAGAGTAACACCCGTCGGAACCACCGCACGCAGTAAGGAGAACATCGTGGCTGCTGCATCCCTCCCGTCCGTTACCGTCTTCGGAGCCGGTGCCATCGGCTCCGCCGTCGCCCAGCTCGCCGTCAAGGCCGGCGCCTCCGTCCAGGTGCTTGCCCGCGACGCCGCGAAGGCCGCCGCTGCGGCCGACGGCGCCACCGCCGGAACCATCGGCGACGCCGTCACCGGCGACCTGGTCGTCCTGGCACTGCCCTACCCGGCCATCGCCGAGGTGCTGTCCGCCTACCCCGCGGACGCCTTCGCCGGCAAGATCGTCGTCGACCCCTCCAACCCGATCGACTTCGCCACGCTCGACTCCGTCGTCGCCCCCGGCTCGTCGGCCGCCGCGGAGGTTGCCGAGCGCCTGCCCGGAGCACAGGTCGTCAAGGCCTTCAACACGAACTTCGCCGCGACCCTCGCCGCCGGCACCATTGCCGGTGAGCCGGTCACCGTCTATGCCGCCGCGGACAGCGAGGACGCCAAGGCGACCCTGCGCGCTCTCGTGGAGGCGGCCGGCCTGGCCTATGTGGACGCCGGAGCGCTCAAGCGGGCGCATGAGCTGGAGGCCATGGGCGCGCTCCAGATCGGCCTGGCCCTGAGCGAGCAGGTCGCCTGGACCGGAGGCTTCGCCGTCATCAAGTGAACCCGCCCGCCGGGCAAACCACTAACCGTGTGACGCGTGCGCCCGCCGTCCCCAACTCGGGGCGGCGGGCGCAGCCCTGTACGCTGTACCTTTCTCAGAGGCCGGTAGAATCCCATTGTTCGGGTTCCGACGGCGGGGCGAAGGGAGGAACGGCGCATGAGTGCGACAGGTGAGGGCGAGCACGCCTACAACCCCTACAGCCGGTCCTGCCCCTCACGACGCCTGTTGCGCGAGCTCGGTGAACTGTGGAGCGTGCTGGTCATCGGCGCCCTTTACGAGGGGCCGCTGCGCTTCACCGAGATCTCCCGGCGCGTGGACGGTATCTCCACCAAGATGCTCACCCAGACGCTACGCACCCTGGAACGCGACGGCCTGGTCAGGCGCGAGTACTACACCGAGACCCCGCCGCGGGTCACCTACGAGTTGACCGCACTGGGGCGGGACCTCGCCGACGTCATGGACGCCCTGGAGAAGTGGGCCGTCGGGCACATGGATGACGTGCTCGCCGCCCGCGAGGCATACGACGCCGAACGCGCGGACTAGCCATGTTCCACAGGCCCCGACCGGCTCTCAACCAGTACGACGCCGGCACCTCCACTGCGTCACGAGCGGTGCCACCGCCCGAGCGCATCGTGGCGCGCCCAAACCGTCGGGCTCGCACCAGAGGCTGCCTGATCGTCTTCATGGGACTGCTGCCGATCGCCGCCGGCATAGCGGTGTTGGCGATCGGAGAGATCGAGGGCGGCCTGCTCCTGGTCACCATCGGGGTGCTGGTGGTCTTCCTCGGCACGGCGCCCTGGCGGGAGTACACGATCTTCGACGCCGACGGCATTCACTCCCACACCACGCTGCGTGACATCGACGCCCCCTGGCCCGACTCGCGTGCGGCCTTCGTCGTACGTCAGGCGTACGGGAAATACTTCAATACGGCGTATGTCGTTGCTCCATCGACTGTGGGCAGCTTCAAGCTGGGAGCGCCACGAGTGGTCGGTGGCTTCGTCGGCGACATCAGGGCTCAAGTGGAGACGGAGGTCGACGAGATCTGGGCCTGGGCGGTTGACCGCGGCTACGTACCTGGCGTCGCGCGGCACCGGGGCCATAAGCGGCGCAGGAGGCGCAAGGCGACCGCGCCCGGACGCCCAATGAACAGCCGGGGAGATGCTCCCGCTGCGGAGGTCTTCGACGACGCGGAGTCGCAATGGCAGAAGCCCGTGGTGTTCTCCGCCTGGTCCGGGCAGCGCTGGGAGATCATCTGGCACATTCTCGGCACCCTCGCGCTCGGCGGCGGCGGTGTGGGCTACGCCTTCTACACGCTCAGTCGGAGCGGCATTGACTCCGTGGCCGGCAAGCTGGGTTTCGCAATCGGGCTGCTCATGTTGATTGTCGCGGTGCGGGTATTGCCAGATCTCCTTGAAACCGCCCGTGCCCGCCTGACCGTGTACGCGGAGGGCATCGACTATTTCAGCGGCATGTACTCCTTCTGGATCGACTGGCCCACTTCGCGCTCGTCCATCTTCGTCGCGGAGACCGAGGAGTATCGCAGGACTGTGGTGGAGGTGAGAATCCTCGCCGCCGAGGGCCTGTCCGTATCGGTTCCGGGACTGCGGTGGTTGGGAGGCGGCGATCGCGCGCTTCTGGCTGCTGCGGCGGCGGCCGACTCCATTTGGGAAATGGGCGTCGCCTCCGGCTTCGCGGTGGACGATGGTGGCTACCAGCCGGCCGCCGACCCGGAGTGCGAACGCCGACGCGTCGCCGTCGCGCGCCGGATCGAGTACCTCAATGCCCAGGGATGAACCGAGTCATCGTAGTTTCGGCTCGAGGCGAGCCGTGCGAGGTTACGCGCGGCGGCGCCCTCGAAGTCGGCGGGTCGACCCAGATTTCGGAGTCGCTGGTGCGTCGGCCGAGTCCCTTCACCTACGTCTTCGGCGGCTTCTTCGCGCTGTTGGGGGCCATATTTCTGACAATCGGCTCCCGGTTGCTCGCCTTCGGCGTGTCCGTGGCGCCGTTCGCCGTGGCCGGTGTCGCAGGCGCGGCAGTGCTGATGATCGGTGGAGGCCTGGTGCCTCCGCTCAGATTTCGCACGGTCTTCGATGCCGCCGGCATTAACTCCCGGGGCGTGCTGCGGACGATTCACCTGCCCTGGCCCGACTCGCGTGTCGGATTCATCGTCGCCATAGCCGATGTCGGCAAGGGCGGCAAGCGCGGCCCGGTGGCCCTGGTCGAGGTGGGAGCGGCGGGCCACAGGGTGCGGCTGTCCGCTCCACGCCTGTCGTCCCAGAGGGCCGAAGACCTGCGCTTGCGACTCGAGGCCGAGGTCGATGCGATCTGGGCCTGGGCGCTGGCCCGCGGCTACGCCCGCGAGACGATGCCCGCCCTGCAAGGCGCAGATCCCCATCTCGCGCAGGCCGCACCGCCACTGGTAACGGCACCGCGCGCCCTGCCGGTCGACCGGACACTGCTTGCCCGCGAGCCCCTGGTCCTCAAGGACCAGCCGAGCTGGCTGGACTGGTGTGGACTAATCCCCAACACCGTCATCCTGGTGTTGCTATGCATCGTGGCGCTGCCGGCGGTGCTCGGCCCGGAGCGGATGCCGCAGGCCTTTGCCGGCGTATTCCGGGAGGACGGGACGCTGCGCCGCGCCAACGATCGGCGGATCGCCTACCTCACGTCCCGCGGCATCATGTAGGAAATCGGATACCTTCGGCCCATGCGGACATTCGGCCCGTCGCGGGTGGGTGCGGGCGGTTGCCGGTTGCGGGATGCTCCGCCCGAGTCCGCCCCGACCCGCCCCAGCCAACCGACCATGGGCGTTCAGGCCTTGCGCAGCAGCACCCGGCTCATGTGATGGTCGGCGTCCTTGTGCAGCACGAGGGTGGCCCGTCCCCGGGTGGGGGCGATGTTCTCCCGCAGATTCACCAGGTTGACGCTCTCCCACACCTCGTTCGCCGCCGCCAGCGCGATGTCGTCCGGGATGGCCTGGTAGCGCCGGAAGTAGGAGTCGGGGTCCTTGAAGGCCGTGTGCTTGAGCGTCAGGAAGCGGTCCAGGTACCAGCGGCGGATGTCCTCCGGGTCGGCGTCCACATAGATGGAGAAGTCGATGAAGTCGCTCACCGCCAGCGCCGACGCCACCGTGCGCTCATCGTTGCCGGGGGAGTGGCGCACCCGCGGGGCGGGCTGGAGCACATTCAACCCCTCCAGCACCACCACGTCCGGCCGCTCAATCACGAGTTTCCTGCCCGGCACGATGTCGTAGACGGTGTGCGAGTACACCGGCGCCTCCACCCGGGGTGCTCCGGACTTCACCGCGGTGACGAACTCCAGCAGCGCCTTCTGGTCGTAGGACTCCGGGAAGCCCTTGCGGGCGGTCAGGCCGCGCGCCTCCAGCACGGCGTTGGGCAGCAGGAAGCCGTCGGTGGTCACCAGGTCCACCCGTGGGGTGTCCGGGAAGCGGGCCAGCAGGTGGGCTAGCAGCCGCGCCGTCGTCGACTTGCCGACCGCAACCGAGCCGGCCACAGCCACCACGAACGGCGTGGGGCGTTCATCCACCCCCAGGAAGTCGGCGGTGCGGCGGGCGCGCTCGCGGGCGGTGGTGATGAAGTGCTCCAGCAGTGCCGTCAGCGGCCGGTAGACCACATCCACCTCCGGCAGGTCGATCGGATCACCCAGGCCGCGCAGCTTCTCCAGGTCCGCCTGGGTCAGCGGCAGCGGCGCGGCGGAGGCGAGCGCGCGCCACTGGTCGCGGTGCAACTCGATGTACGGCGAGGGGGGCGTCCCGGGCCGGGACGTCAATGCCGCAGAGGATGCGGGGATGTTCACCGCACCAGTGTGACGCATTGTTACCTCATAGGCACGTGTGGGTGCCGCCAGGAGGCTGTGACGCCGCATCTCTCACCGGAGCCGCCGGTCGATTTCTGCGCGCGTTCACGGCGCGGGCGTTGAATCGGGAGGGGGATTGGTGGTTCTATCGGGCACATGTGTGGAATCGTCGGCCACGTCGGCCCCCTGACCCCGTCAACCGCCTCGTCCGCCCCCGGCTCCGGCCGCTCCCTGGAGGTGCTGCTGGACGGACTCTCGCGCCTGGAATACCGCGGCTACGACTCTGCGGGCGTCGCCCTGGTGCGGCCAGACGGCGTCGAGCGCCTCACGACCGTCAAGGCCGCCGGCAAGCTCGACAACCTGCGCGCCGCCTTGGACGCGGCCGCGCCTGCGCCGGCCACCGCCGGCATCGGGCACACCCGCTGGGCCACGCACGGCGGCCCCACCACCGAAAACGCCCACCCGCACCGGGCGGGCTCCTTGGCCGTGGTGCATAACGGCATCATTGAGAACTTCCGGTCCCTGCGCGCCGAGGTGGAGGCCGCCGGCCGCACCCTGCTGTCCGCCACCGACACCGAGGTGGTCGCCCACCTGCTCGACCTCGACTTCACCGACCGGCTCGCCGCCGCGGGCGAGGCCGGCACCGTGGACCCGGACGCGGCCGCCGCGTTGTTGGTGGAGTCCATGCGCGCCGTCACCGCCCGCCTGGAGGGCACCTTCGCGCTGCTGGCCGTCACCGAGCTCGCCCCCGGTGCGATCGTCGCCGCCCGCCGCTCCAGCCCGCTGGTGATCGGCCTGGGCGAGGGGGAGAACTTCCTCGGCTCGGACGTGGCCGCCTTCGTCGCCTTCACCACCCACGCCGCCGAGGTCGACGACGACCAGGTGCTGCTGCTGACCGCCGACTCCGTCACCGTGTGGGACGCCGCCGGTGACGTCGTCACCCCGCGCCAGTGGGAGGTCTCCTGGGATGCGTCCGCCGCCGTCAAGGGCGGGTACGACACCTTCATGGACAAGGAGATCCACGACGAGCCCACCGCCGTCGCCGAGACCCTGCTCGGGCGCGTCGACGACCGCGGTGAACTGGTCCTGGACGAGATGCGCATCGACCCGGCCGTGCTGCGCAGCATCGACAAGATCATCGTCGTCGCCTGCGGCACCGCCGCCTACGCCGGGCACGTCGCCAAGTACGCCATCGAGCACTGGTGCCGCATCCCGGTGGAGATCGAACTCGCCCACGAGTTCCGCTACCGCGACCCGATCGTGTCGGAGAAGACCCTGACCGTGGCCATCTCCCAGTCGGGGGAGACCATGGACACCATCCAGGCGGTCCGCCACGCCCGCGAACAGGGCAGCCGGGCCTTGGCGATCGTCAACACCTACGGCTCCACGATCGCCCGCGAGGCCGACGCCGTCCTGTACACCCACGCCGGCCCGGAGGTGGCGGTGGCCTCCACCAAGGCCTTCCTCGCCCAGATCACCGCCTGCTACCTGCTGGGCCTGTACCTGGCGCAGCTGCGCGGCAACAAGTGGCCCGACGAGGTCGCCGACTACCTGGAGAATCTCGGCAAGATGCCCGCCAAGCTCGAGCGCCTGCTCGCCGAGCAGGAGGACAGTATCCGCGAGCTCGGGGCGCAGCTGGCCGACCAGACCTCCTTCCTGTTCCTGGGCCGCCACGTCGGCTACCCGGTGGCGTTGGAGGGGGCGCTGAAGCTGAAGGAGGTCGCCTACGTGCACGCCGAGGGCTTCGCCGCCGGCGAGCTCAAGCACGGCCCCATCGCCCTGGTGGAGGACGGGCTGCCGGTGTTCGTCATCGTCCCCACCCCGCGGCGCCCCGTCCTGCATGACAAGGTCATCTCCAATATTCAGGAGGTGCGCGCCCGCGGCGCCCGCACCATCGTCATCGCCGAGGAGGGCGACGAGGCGGTCACCCCCTTCGCCGACACCGTCATCCGCATCCCGGCCACGCCGACCCTGATGTGGCCGCTGCTGACGGTGGTGCCGCTGCAGATCTTCGCCTCCGCGCTGGCCAAGGCCAAGGGGCTGGATGTGGACCAGCCCCGCAACCTGGCCAAGTCCGTCACCGTGGAGTAGCGCTCATGAATGGGGCTCCAGCGTCTGCCAAGAAGCAAATGCAGAGGGCTGGGTTGATGTAACGATTCGCATAGCGACTTGCCAAGACTATCGCCTGTGGTTGAACTCACGTTCAAGCGGTGAATCGAATTGGATGCGCCCAGTCCCCGGATATGTAGGAGTCGTCATGCGTGTTGTCGGCCGCATTCCCCGTAGGTCCTTGGTTTTGTCTGCTGGCATCGTTGTTGCCGCTTCGCTGTCACCTGATGCGGTGGCGGCAGGCCGATCGGTTTTGCTCCAACCGGTTGAGACAAGTTCCAAGGTCATTGTTCCGACTGAGCCTATCGAGGTTGACGGCGTGCTTCTAGGGGCTGAGGAGGGGCTGCGGCTATACTCATTTGAGGGTGAGTTTGTCTCCGGGGGTCAGAACCAATTGAATGCCTCTACGGCTTCTCCGGCAGGGTATGCTCCTTATGAGAGCAAGAAGATTTCGTGGGGCGCGTCTTATGTGCGCAACGAGCAGATTGCGCTTCTATCCTATCGTGGCTCGACGTATGCGGCGGCCAACGTATATGCCGGTAAGCGTATTATTAGTACCGTGATTAAATACAGAAGGTCTGGAAAGGAGCTTGCTTCTGCGACGTCGAATGCGCGTGTGGTATCGGGTCGTTGGGCGGCGGGGTACGTCAAGGTGGCGCTCGCGCGTGACGACCTCACGATCAATGGGGCGAAGACGGAATGGGCTTATGATTACTACGGAATTGCGCCGGGCGTGACCCCCTGAGGATTGCTATGTCTGTTTCCTCTCCTATCGCAGAGCCACGGCCGATGCGGCTTGTCTTCGTCGCCGCGCTCCTGCATGCGCTGCTTGTTGCAGGCGCCATGGTGTATCTGTACCTGCTGGTCGGTGAGGTCTACGCCGCCGAGCCCTCGCTCAGATTCCCGCTTCTCGCATCCGTGCTGGTCACCGCAATACCTCTGCCCTGGTTGGTCGCATGCCTGCTCGTCGCGGGATACGCGTGGAGAGCAATGCATGGCGAAACCCGCAGGCCCGAGATGCTGTTGCAACGAGTGCGTCCACTGCTGGCGGTCCAAGCCGGTGCGGCCCTGCTCATTCCGCCGTTCATCGGCTGGCTCGAGGATGTGGGGCACATAGCCGTCGCCGGGGCCTCGTTGTTCGTTGCCAGCCTGGCGCTGCTCGCCTGGGCGTTGACAGGTGTCGTCTCAGCGGAGACCGAAGCCCATTCAGACAACGGGGCCGTTCTCGAGCGGCGTTAGTGACACGGTGTCTTCCAGACGGTGGGCGTGCTCCAATCACTGTTCCGGGCGGATCCGACATGGCTCGCCTACGTGGCGTGGCGGCATATGCGGACCAGGGACTGGCAAATGTACAAGAATTAAGCCGTGAGTCAGCTTCTTCCAACCGAAAACGCCTACCCGGCCCGCGCCGTCGCTGACGCAGAGGCGCCGCTGACCGCGGGCACCGACCGCTACATGCACGCCGCCGCCCATGCGCTGACGCGCGCCGCCGTGGAGGAGATCCGGGCGGTGCGCGGCGCCGTGCCCGGAGCGCGCGTGCTGCTGCTCGTGGGTGGCGGTCACAACGGCGGCGACGCCCTGCTGGCCGGCGCCCTGCTGGCGCGCCGCGGCTGCGCCGTCACCGCCGCCCCCGCTGCCGAGATATCCCGGCTGCACGCCGCGGCTCTGGCGGACGCCTGCGCCGCCGGCGTGCGTCTCGCCGCTGATCCAATCGCCGCGGCCCGCGCAGCCGCGGGGGGAGCGGCCGGAGCCGACCTGGTGGTCGACGGGCTCACCGGCATCGGCGCCACGGGGCCGTTGCGTCCGGCCGCGGCCGCGCTCATCGCCCCGCTGTGCGCCGCCGGGGACCCGGGGGAGCGGCCCTTCCGGGTGCTGGCCGTCGACCTTCCCTCCGGCGTCGGCGTGGACGACGGCACCCTGCCCGGCCCCGCGCTGGCCGCCGACCGTACCGTCACCTTCACCTGCTTCAAGGCAGCCCACCTGGCGCCGCCGGCGGCGCCCCGGTGCGGGCGCGTGGACGTGGTCGACCTGGGGCTGCCCGTGCCGAACGGGGCGCCGCTCGCCGTCCGGCCCACCGACACCGAGCTGGGCGGGCTGCTGCGCGTGCCCGGGGACCGCGACCACAAGTACACCCGGGGCGTGGTCGGGCTGTGGGCCGGCAGCCAGACCTATCCGGGGGCCGGGGTGCTGGCCGCGTCGGCGGCGGTGCGCACGGGCGCCGGCATGGTGCGGTTGGCGGCGCCGGCGCGGGTGGTCGACCTGGTGCTCGCCCGCCGCCCCGAGGTCGTGCCCGCCGACGGGCGCTGTCAGGCGCTGGTGCTCGGCCCCGGCACCGACCCCGCCGACGCCCCACGCGCCGCCGAACTCGACGCAGCGTTGGGACGGGTGCTGGGTGAGGCCGGCGAGCCGGTCGATGCGGTGATTGATGCCGGCGCGCTGCCCCTGCTCGCCGCTCGAGTCGTCTCCGGTGGTCGCTGCATGCCGCGGCAGGTGCTCACCCCACACGCCGGGGAGGCCGCCGCCCTGCTCGGCGCGCTGGGGGAGCAGACCTCGCGGGAGTCGGTCGAGGCGGCCCCGGCCGCGGCGGCGCGGCGCCTGGCGGAGCTGACCGGCGCCACCGTGCTGCTGAAGACCACGCCGACACTGATCGCCTCCCCGGGCGGGACACTGCTGTCGGTCGACTCCGGCCCGGGCTGGTTGGCCACCGCCGGCAGTGGGGACGTACTGGCCGGAATCATCGGTGCTCTACTGGCGGCCCGCCGGGCCGATGCCGAGAACGGCAAAGCCGTCGGCGGCGAAGATGTGCAGGCCGAAGCCCCGGCCCGCTGCGCGGCCCTGGGGGTGCGGCTGCATGCGGTCGCGGCAGCCCGGGCGGCGGGCCTGGTTGACGCCAGCCCCGCAGTCACGGCTGGAGCCGGCCGGCTGTTTGCGTGCTCGGGACATCCGCTTGCCGCACTGGACCTGACCGAGGCGATCCCGGCCGCCTGGAATCACCTCTGGAGCATCGGCCCGCACCGAGCCTTGAACTCGCCGCGCGCCGGTACCGCACCTGGGCACGCCTGCCGCGGGAAAAATGTCCATCCGTGACCAGTTTGCCGTTGTTGCGGCTGCTCGGCCTCCGAGGCAATCCGAGATTTCCCCGTTCTGGAGCCGTTTGTCTGCGGCTCACCAAGGGACTTGCTCCTGAAAGTGGTCACCGATGGACACTTTTGCCGTACGGCTTCTCACCGGAACTCAATGTCACGCATGAGGATGACGAGCTGTACCCGGTCGCGCAGGTCCAGCTTGGCCAAGATGCGGGTGACGTTCTTCTTCACCGAGTCGGTGGCGATGACCAGGCGCTGAGCGATCTCCGAGTTGGTCAGCCCTTGGGCCACGAGTTCGGCGACCTCACGTTCGCGTGGACTCAGCCGCTCGAGGCGCTCCCGAGCAGCGCGCTGCTGCGGCGAAGCGACGGGGCGGAAGGCATGGCGCCTGAGCAGCTCCCGCGTGATACGCGGGGTGAGTATGGCGTCCCCCGAGGCGACCGCCCGGATCGCCTGATGCAGCTGCGCCGTACGCGTGTCCTTGAGGAGGAAACCGGAGGCCCCAGCGGACAGGGCGCCGAAGGCATAGTCGTCCTGGTCGTAGGTGGTCAAGGCGAGCGTCTTGACCGAGGGATGGAGCTGGCTGATGCGTGCAATGGCCTCCACACCGTTCAAGACGGGCATGCGAATGTCCATCAACACCACGTCCGGGAGAGAGCAACGATCCGTTTCCAGGTGCGTGAGCTGATCGAGTGCGTCTTGCCCGTCGGTGGCCTGGGCGACAACTCGCAGGTCATCCGCGCGGTTGATGATCAGTGATAGGCCCATGCGGGCGGCGCGCTGATCGTCGACCACCATGACGGTGATGACCCTGCCGGTCTTGTTGAGACGTGGGGCGGTGGACGGGGTCATACGGGCTCCTGATGCGGAATGCGCGCCTGTAATTGCCAACCATTTGAGGCAGGGCCAGCATTCAAAGCGCCGCCGATTTCACCGATAACGTCGGCTAAGTGCGCGAGTCCATGGCCGGGCGTGGAATGCGGAGTCTCCGGTTTCGGCGCGACATCGGAGTCGTTGTTGCCATTGTCGGACACGGTGACCCGGGTGAGTAGGGCGGCGTGGTCCAGGGAGACAACGATGCGCGTGGCCCCATCCGCATGCCGCATGACGTTGGTCAGGGCCTCACGCACCACCATGTAGACCAGCGCTCCTGTTCCAGCGTCCTCCGTGCGGTGACCGGTCTCGGTCAGGGCGACGGCAATGCCAGTCCGGCGAACCGTGTCCAACAAGCCGGACAGTCCCTCCCAGCCGTGCTCGGGCGCTCCGGTGCCGGACGCGTCGCGGTGAGAGCCGCCGTTGAGGGGTGCCGGGTCAAGAGGGCCGATTTTCACATGCGTGGGCTGGAGGGCGTCGACGGCGCGGCGCGTGTCGGCGAGTCCGTCGCGGGCGAGGCTGTTGATGAGCTCTATCGCCTCGTCGACTTCATCCCTGCCGGTCATCCCCGCCAACCCCTCCGACAGGGCGATGATGGCGGTCAGATCGTGCCCCACCGAGTCGTGCAGCTCACCAGCCACCCGCGCCTGACGGCGGGCGGCATCGCGCTGCGCCGTCAACCGATGCTCGGCGGCCTGCGCGGCGAGCTGAGCGTCGCCGTGCTCCAGGGCCTCGCGCCGGGCCCGTGAGATAGCCGCAGCCGCGATCACGGCCACGGAGAAGAAGATGTACGGCGTGAGCCGAGCGGTCAGCGGATATGACAGCCCCCTGAGTACCGGAGGCAATATCCAGCCGGCAAGCAGCACCGGTACACCGATCAGGCGCTGAAGCGCCCCGGCACTCACGAACAACGAGTACAGGGCGACCAGCGGAGGCAGATTGAGAAACGCACCCGGTCCCCACAGCTCCGCGGCGGCGGAGGCCAGGGTCGTCAGGATCAACACCGCCAGCGGCCAACGCCGCCGCCCGAGCAGGGCAAGGACGACGAGCAGGCTGACTGCCGTCCAGGCTCGCACCCCGGGCACCGGTCCCTCGGCCAGCAGATGAGCCAGCAGCACCAGCTCGAACAGCCCCATCCCGACGACGACGGCCCACAAACCCAGCGCACTGGTACGCCACCAGGCGGCAAGCCGATCGATAAGGGTGCGCGGCACTCTCGCCGTCCCCGGTGATGCGGCGGCCATCAGACGACCCTGGCGACGGCGCGCCGCAGCGATACGGTCCATACGCCTGACCAGGCGGCGACAACCGCGGTCGTGGAGAGGATTGAGCCCACGGAGGTGACACTGTACAGGTCTCTTGGGCTGCATGCCGCCGTCATGACGGACAGTGGGAAGAACGGTGCCAGCTGCGGGGCCACCAGGATCAGGAAACTGCCAACAACGGTCCCAGCGAGCACCACGGTCATGACGGACGCGAACGACGTCATGACCACGCCGAGCCAGGCGACGAATACCTCGGTGGCGAAAACGGCCAGCGCGATGGGGATCCCCCGCAGCAGGAAGGGGCCGACGCCCGCCAGGTCGAATCCGAGCAGCAGCCCGGTGACGGCGAACTCGCCGAGCAGCACCAGCGCGGTCAGCACGGCGACCTGTGCCATGTGCATGAGCTTGCCCCTCAACATCACTCCCTGCAGGTGGTTGGCGCGCATGCGCTGCCAGTTGCGTCCGGCGTGCTCGCCGACGCCGACCTGGGCGATGAAGGAGCCGACCAGTAGGGGAAAGGCCAGCATGGTCGTCAGCAGCGTCGCCTGGCCCCAGACCGCCAGCCAGGTCGTGCCCTGTGCCTCGAAGTCGGCGCGATACTCCAGGTAATTGGTTGCTCCATTGACCATGCCGACGCCGCATAGCAGTGCCAACACCGGCCAGTACCACCAGGCGGCGGCCTTGTGGTTCTCCCACTTCCAGGCCGCCCACCGTGAGGGTCTTGCGGCGCCGGAGCCGAACCGTTTTGAGGAATGCGCCGGTGGGTGTGCCACGGGTTGTTGGAATGAGGCAGTCGCTGTACTCATCGGTGATTCTCCCGGTAGTTGATGATGAATCCGGCCAGTGCGGTCCAGATGCCGGCGGCCAGTACGGCCCAGAGCGCGTTGAGCCAGGGGTGGTCGACCAGAATCACCGTTCCCGCCTGCTGCGACGCCTGTGACAGGGGCGCTGCGGCGCCGGCGATGCCCCAGGGAAACAGCCAGTCCACTGCACCCAGATGCATGAAAGGCAGCGCGGAGCACAGCAGCGACGCCACCGCTCCGATCCCGAGACCCACCGCCTGCTTGGGCACGCAGATCGCCAGCACCAGTTGCGCCGCCACCGCCGCGACGGAGGCCGCGATCATGACGACGGCGATGGACCAGATCAGTTCTCGGTCTGCGGAGTCCGTCCGCAGCCCCATGCCCGGGCCGGCCAGAGCGGCGAGCCCCAGCATTGCCAGCTGGCCGATGGCGACGGCAAACGAGCCCAGAAGCAGCTTCCCGAAGAATCGCGAGCGCTCGTCCTGCCCGAGCGCGGTGAGCCACTGGCCCATGCGCCCCTCGGTGTCGACCGTGGCCAGACGAGAGGCCAGCAGTGCCGCAATGAAGGGCAGCAGCATGGCGGTCATGTTGAGCGAGTCGGCCAGGCCGAGGCTCAGTAGTCTCATCTGCTCCACGCCGTTTGCGCGTGTCACAAGCAGGCCGGCGGACCACATCACCACCAGGCCTCCCAGTGCGGCTGCCATCAGCCAGAAATGACGGCGCTTGAGCTTGCGCGCCTCCATGATGATCGCGGTCATCGGCGTCCTCCTCGTCCGTTGACGGCGGCCGGGGCGACGGGAGCGGTACGGGCCGGCGAGCCGAGCGGGTCGGTCAGTTCCAGGAAGGCCTGCTCCAGCGTCTTGCGGACCGTCTGCACCCGGAAGACGGTGCCGCCGTCGTGCACGATGCGACTGACCAGGGCACCGACCACCTCCTCGGGCAGCATCGGCGTGCGCACCGTCCGCCCGCGCAGCTCATGCCGGATGTGCTGCTCGCTGAACAGGGCTGCGGTGCCGGCAGGATCGGAGACCGTGAAGTCAATGACCCCGGCGTCCTGCAGGCCGGACAGGGGGCCCTGATAGCGCAGCCTGCCGGCGCAGATGATGCCGACCACGTCGGCCATCTGCTCGATCTCGGACAGGACGTGGGAGGAGACGATAATGGTCGTGCCCGCCTGCCGGGCCAGGTCCACGATCAGCTGGCGGATCTCGGCTACGCCGGCCGGGTCCAGCCCGTTGGTGGGCTCGTCCAAGAGCATTAGCGGCGGCTGGGCCAGCAGCGCCATGGCCAGTCCCAGCCGCTGCTTCATGCCCAGGGAGTAGTCCTTGACCAGCTTCTTGTCCTGGCCGGTGAGCGAGACCGTGGACAGTGCGTGCTGCACGCGGTCACGGGGCAGGCCGAGGTAGTCGGCCACCATGGCGAGGTTCTCCGGTCCGGTCAGCCGCGGATAGAAGGAGGGGCCCTCGATCAGGGAGCCGATGGCTCCGGCCGGCAGCGGGGAGCGTGCGCCTACCGGGTGCCCGAGCACCTGCATGCTGCCGGAGCTGGGGCGGGTCAGCCCCAGCAGCAGCTTCATGGTGGTGGACTTCCCGGCCCCGTTCGGGCCCAGGAATCCGTAGACGCCGCCGCGCGGTACGCGCAGGTCCACGTGGTCCACTGCGGGCGTGCCGCCGTAGGTCTTGGTCAGGCCGGTGGTGGTTACAACCAGGTCGGGATTGTCCGCGATGGGGTGCGCCGACACTGTTGCCGGCGCCGCCTCGTTCAGTGCTGTGCTCATGCCACTATGGGACCCCGCCGCCGTCTGCGCCGGCATCGCCGAAGGCGTGATTGACCCCCACGGGGGACCGATCCCCGCCGGCTTCCCACCGCCGCATCCAGGCGCTGAGCGCCGCGGAGTGGAACAATCGCCACCGTGAACGCGTCAACCGGCACCCCGCTTACAGCGACGACCTCCCGCGCCGTCGTCGACCTCGACGCCATCGCCCATAACGCCCACGTGCTCGCCGCGGTCGGCGGCGTGCCCTGGATGGCGGTGGTCAAGGCCGACGCCTACGGCCACGGCATCGCCCCGGTGGCCACCACCTGCCTGCGGGCCGGCGCCACCTGGCTCGGCGTCGCCCAGCTCGCAGAGGCCCTTCACCTGCGTGCCCTGCTCGACGCAGCCGGCGTCGCCCATCCCTCCCACAATCCCGACTCCGTTCCCACCCCCGAGCGCCCGCGCCTGCTCAGCTGGCTCCTGCCCGTGCTCACACCCGACCAGGCGGCCGCTCCCGGCTCCCCGCTGCGCGCCGCGCTTGCGGCCGGCATCGACCTGTCCGTGTCCACCCGCGCGCAACTCGACGCCATTGCGGCGGCCGCCCGCGCCGAACTGGACGACCCCGCCGACGGCCAGTCGGCACCAGGCCCGGCCCGCATCCACCTCAAGGTCGACACCGGCATGTCCCGCGGCGGCGCCACCCCCGCCGACCTGCCCGCCCTGGCCGCCGCCGCGAAGGCCGCGGAGGAGGAGGGCACGATCGCCGTGGTCGCCCTGTGGAGCCACCTGTCCCGCGCCGACGAGCCCGCCTGCGGCTCCACCGAGAAGCACCTGTCCCACTTCCTGGCCGCCGAACGGGTGGTGGCCGAGGCGGGCCTGAACCCGCGCCTGCGCCACCTGGCGGCCACCGCCGGCCTGCTGTGGCATCCCGATACGCGGCTGGATCTGGTACGCATCGGCATCGGCCTGTACGGCCTGTCCCCGGACCCAGCCGTCGCCACCTCCGCCGCCCTGGACCTGACACCGGCCATGCGCCTGGAGGCGCCCCTGACCCAGGTCAAGCGCATCCCCGCCGGCCAGGCCGTCTCCTACGGCGGTACCTGGCGCGCCCCCACCGACCGCTGGCTGGGCCTGGTCCCCCTCGGCTACGGCGACGGCATCCCCCGTGCCGCCTCCAACGGCGGCCCGGTCGCGGTGAACGGCCTGCGCGCCGCCATAGTCGGCCGCGTGTGCATGGATCAGGTGGTCATCGACCTCGGCCCGGCCACCACCCCCGAGGGCGCCCCGGTGCCCCCGCCCGCCGCTGCCGGAGACACCGCCGTGCTGTGGGGCGCCCCCGCCGACGCCGTCACCCCCACCGCCGACGAGTGGGCCCAGCTGTGCACCACCATCAACTACGAGATCGTCACCCGCCTGGGCGCGCGTGTGCCCCGTGTCTTCGTGGGCCGCGACGCCGCCGCCATCCCGGCGGTGCACGCAGGAGGGACCCAGGCATGAGCACCGCCCACCCCGCCGTTCAGGACGGCCCCGCGCCGACGGTCGTCGTGGACACCGACTCCGCCGACGCCACCCGTGCGCTGGGCGCCCGCCTGGCCAAGCTGCTGCGGGCCGGCGACGTCGTCGTACTCACCGGCGGGCTCGGCGCCGGCAAAACCACCCTCGCCCAGGGCATCGGCTCCGCCATGGGTGTGCGCGGACGCGTCTCCTCACCCACCTTCGTCATCGCGCGCGTCCACCCCGCCGCCGACGCCGGCCCCGACCTCATCCACGTGGACGCCTACCGAATCTCCTCCCTGGAGGAGCTCGACGCCCTCGACCTGGACTCTGCCGTCACCGACTCGGTCACCCTCATGGAATGGGGCGAGGGCAAGGCGGAAGCCCTCTCGGCCGACCGGCTGGAGATCACCGTCGCCCGCCCCCACGGCGGCCTCGCCGCCGCAGCACCCGCAGACGGCGGCGAGGCCGGAACGGTTACCGACCTGGCCCAGGTCGACGACGGCCGACGCACCGTCACCATCGCCGCCGTCGGCCCCCGCTGGGCCGGCGTCGACCTCCGCCCACTCGCCGGCTGACGCCCCGGCGCCCGGCGCTCATCTAGGCTGTGCCCGTGCGCATCCTCTCCATCGACTCCTCCCTGGGAACCCAGCTGCTGGTCGCCGACGCCCCCGACCGCCCGGACGCCGACGCGGCCCCCGCCTCCCTGAACATCCTGACCACCGCCGGGCAGGACAGTCCCCGCCGCCACGCCGAATCACTGGGCCCCATGCTCGCTGCCGCGCTCGCGGACCCGGTGGTGGCCGCGGCCCCACTGGACGCCGTCGTCGCCGCCACCGGCCCGGCCCCCTTCACCGGGCTGCGCGCCGGCCTGGTGACCGCCCGCGCCGTCGGCCGTGCCCGCAGCATCCCCGTCTACGGCGTCCCCAGCCTCGACGCCGTGGCCCGCGCCGCCCTCGATGAGCTGGCCCGACGGGACCAGGCCTCCGCGCAATCGGCCACGGTCCTGGTCGCCACCGACGCACGCCGCAAGGAGGTCTACACCGCCCGCTACCGGGCTCGTGGCGCCGACGACGTCGAACGCCTGGGTGAGTACGAGGTGCTGGCCCCCGCCGGCCTGCGTCAGCGCGAGGAGAGCGGTGCACAGCCGCCCGCCGACGTCGTGGCCGGCTCCGGCGTCGCCCTGTATCCCGAGCTGGCGGCCGGCCGCGAGGCGCTGGCCCCCGTCTCCGGGGACGCGGCAGCCCAGGTGCGCATCGCCCTGGCCCGCCTACGTGCCCTTGACGGTGCGGGGGAGGAGAGCCTGCAGCAGGCCGGATTGGGTACGGCGCCCCTGTACCTGCGCCGCCCCGACGTGCAGATGTCTGCGGGACGCGCACGGTGAACCCGCCCGGCCAGGAGGCTGCAGCGGTCGGGGTGCGGCTGCGCCCCATGACGTCGCAAGACCTGGAGGTGGTCTCCCGCCTGGAGCCGGAGCTGTTCGGCGCGGAGGCCTGGAGTCCAGCGACGCTCGCCGCCGAGCTGGACCGCACCACCGGCCCGGGCGCCGACCGCACCTACCTGGTCGCCCACCTGGATGATGCTGGCACTGTAGGCGCGGCCGACCCGCAGGCGGCGGCCGGTGCACCGGGCCCGGGGGTGGTCGACGCCGATGCCGAACCGATCGTCGGCTACGCCGGCCTGTGGTACGGGGACGGCCGCGGCGACGCCGACCTGCTCACCATCGCCACCGTTCCCGCCGCGCGGCGCCGCGGCGTGGCCACCGCCCTGCTGAATGCCCTGCTGACTGCGGCCGCCGACGCCGGTTGCCGCGCCGTGCTGTTGGAGGTGCGTGCCTCCAACGCGGGTGCCCAGCGGCTGTACTCGAACCACGGCTTCGCCCCGATCGGGCGACGGCGGCGCTACTACCTGGCGCCGGTGGAGGACGCCATCGTCATGCGCCGACCACTCTGATATTTGTCTGACAATGGTGTGACGAAATGGCGGCGCTTATTGGCGTCGGTGGGCGCGACATGACGAGTCGACTCGAACCACGTTCCCGCTGTCTATCCCCGGTTTTCCGCGGCGTGACGGGGGTGAGCGAGTACTCGCGGGGACGCGGATGGCGGTTTGGGACCATCGGCCAGGGCGCGTTCGTAAACTGCACCCGTGGTGAAAACGTCTGCTCCCCCCAAGAAGAAGGCCGCCTACACAACGACGGTCTTCCTGAAGCGTCTGATGGCCTGGTCGGGCATCATCTTCATCGTCTACCTGCTGCTTCACGCCTACGGCAACACCCACTACTTCCAGGGTGAGATGGCCTATGACCACTACGCGGTCTGGCTGCGCACCCTGCTTGAGCCGCTGCTTCCCTACGGTGGCATGCTGTGGATCTTGCGCGTTGTGCTGCTCGCGTGCCTGCTCGCGCACGCGGGTAGCGCCTTCCACCTGTGGTTCCGCAACCGCAAGGCCCGTGGGACTGACAAGTACGAGGTCAAGAAGCCGGGTGCCGACTACTTCGCCTCCCGCTACGCCATGCGCACCATGCGCTGGGGCGGCGTCATCCTGCTGCTGTTCATCATCTGGCACATCCTGCAGTTCACCACCCTGACGCTGACCCCCGGTGGCGAGTACGTCCACGGGCGCGCCTACGCCAACATGTACTACGGCTTCCAGCTGTGGTGGGTGTACCTGATCTACCTGGTGGCTCTGACGGCCCTGTGCCTGCACGTGTGGCACGGCGTCTGGTCGGCGCTGCAGACCCTCGGCGCCACCCGCGGCAACACCATCCCCCTCATCCGCCTGATCGCCTTCATTGTCGCCTTCGGCCTGTTCCTCGTGTTCATGTCGGTGCCGACGGCGATCCTCTTCGGCTGGGTCGACGCCCCGATGGCCGCGGCCGACTACTACCCCCAGTTCTGCGACGCGATCGGTTCGGCCTCCGAGCAGTTCGCCCACTGCGCTGCCTACTGATCGAGAAGTGAGTGAATGATGACCGAACTCATCGACGGCCTGTACCGCGAGGGCGAGAAGATCGCCGACACCAAGGCGCCGCACGACGTCCCGATCGCCCAGCGCTGGGAGCAGCGCAAGTTCAACGCCCAGCTGGTCAACCCCGCCAACCGGCGCAAGCTCGACATCATCGTGGTCGGCTCCGGCCTGGCCGGCGGTGCCGCCGCGGCGTCGCTGGGGGAGCAGGGCTACAACGTCAAGTGCTTTTTCTACCAGGACTCCGCCCGCCGCGCCCACTCCATCGCCGCCCAGGGCGGTATCAACGCCGCGAAGAACTACCGCAACGACGGCGACTCCGTCTACCGGCTGTTCTACGACACCGTCAAGGGCGGCGACTACCGCGCCAGGGAGGACAACGTCTACCGGCTGGCCGAGGTCAGCGCCAACATCATTGACCAGTGCGTCGCGCAGGGTGTCCCCTTCGCCCGCGAGTACGGCGGCTTGCTGGACAACCGCTCCTTCGGCGGCGTGCAGGTCTCCCGTACCTTCTACGCCCGCGGCCAGACCGGCCAGCAGCTGCTGATCGGCGCCTACCAGGCCCTGGAGCGGCAGGTCCACGCCGGCACCGTCAAGGAGTACCGCCGCCACGAGATGCTCGAGCTGATCGTCATCGACGGTCGCGCCCGCGGCATCGTCACGCGTGACATGGTCACCGGCGAGATCGAGACCCACCTGGCCGACGCCGTCGTGCTGTGCACCGGCGGCTACGGCAACGTGTTCTTCCTGTCCACCAACGCCATGGGCTGTAACGCCACCGCCATCTGGCGGGCGCACCGCAAGGGCGCCTACTTCGCCAACCCCTGCTACACGCAGATCCACCCGACCTGCATCCCGCAGTCCGGCGACTTCCAGTCCAAGCTGACCCTGATGAGTGAGTCGCTGCGCAACGACGGCCGCATCTGGGTGCCCAAGAAGGCCGAGGACTGCGAGAAGGACCCGCGCGAGATTCCCGAGGAGGACCGCGACTACTACCTGGAGCGGATCTACCCCGCCTTCGGCAACCTGGTCCCGCGTGACATCGCCTCCCGGCAGGCGAAGAACATGTGCGACGAGGGCCGCGGCGTCGGCCCCGCCATCAAGGAGCGCGACGCGCAGGGCAATGAGCGCATGATGCGCCGCGGCGTCTACCTGGACTTCTCCGAGGCCATCGGACGGCTCGGCCGTGACGCCGTCTCGGCCCGCTACGGGAACCTGTTCGAGATGTACCAGCGCATCACGGGCGACGACCCCTACGAGGTCCCCATGCGCATCTACCCGGCCGTGCACTACACCATGGGTGGACTGTGGGTCGACTACGACCTGGAGTCCAACATCCCGGGCCTGTACGTGGCCGGCGAGGCCAACTTCTCCGATCACGGCGCCAACCGCCTGGGTGCCTCCGCCCTGATGCAGGGCCTGGCCGACGGCTACTTCGTGCTGCCGGACACGCTCAACGACTACCTGGCGGACATGCTGCGGATCGGTAAGGTCGACCCGGACGCCCCGGAGATCGCCGAGGCCCGCAGAAACGTTGAGGAACGCGTCGAGCGGCTCATGGCGCTGCGCGGCACCCGCTCCGTGGACGACTTCCACATGGCCCTTGGCCGCATCATGTGGGAGTACTGCGGCATGGAGCGCCGCGAGGAGGGACTGCGGGAGGCCATCGGCCAGATCCGCGCCCTCAAGGAGGAGTTCTGGCGGGACGCCCGCATCACCGGCGAGGCCATGGAGCTCAACCAGGCGCTGGAGAAGGCGGGCCGCCTGCTCGACTTCTTCGAACTGGCCGAGCTGATGTGCATCGACGCCCTCCACCGCCGCGAGTCCTGCGGCGGCCACTTCCGCGCCGAGTCCCAGACCCCCGAGGGTGAGGCGCTGCGTCACGACGACGAGTTCCTCTACGTGGCGGCCTGGGAGTGGGGCGGCGAGAACCAGTCCCCGATCCTCCACAAGGAGGACCTCATCTACAAGGACATCGAGCTCAAGCAGCGGAGTTACAAGTGAACATCAAGCTGAAGATCTGGCGCCAGAAGAACCAGGACTCGGAGGGGCACTTCGAGGAGTACTCGATGACCGGCATCGAGGAGCACATGAGCTTCCTCGAGGTCCTCGACCTGCTCAACGAGCAGCTCTTCGCCGAGGGCAAGGAGCCCGTCGCCTTCGACTCGGATTGCCGCGAGGGCATCTGCGGGCAGTGCGGCGTGGTCATCAACGGGCAGGCCCACGGCCCGATCCGCTCCACCACCTGCCAGCTGCACATGCGGCACCTGGCAGAGGACCCCTCCTTCAAGGACGGCTCCACCATCACCATCGAACCGTGGCGCTCCACCGGCTTCCCGGTGCTCAAGGACCTGATCGTGGACCGCTCCGCCCTGGACCGCATCGTCCAGGCCGGCGGGTACATCTCCGTCAACACCGGCGCCGCCCCGGAGGCGCACTCCGTGCCCGTGCAGAAGGACAAGGCCGACGCCGCTTTCGAGGCCGCCGCCTGCATCGGCTGCGGCGCCTGCGTGGCCGCCTGCCCGAACGCCTCCGCCATGCTGTTCACCGGTGCGAAGATCTCCCACCTGGGTCTGCTGCCGCAGGGCCAGCCGGAGCGCCTCGCCCGCGTGGTCAACATGCTCAACCAGCACGACGCCGAGGGCTTCGGCGGCTGCACCAACATCGGTGAGTGTGCGGCCGTGTGCCCCAAGTCGGTGCCGCTGGAGGTCATTACCCGGCTGAACCGTGACCTCGGCCACGCCCTGTGGAAGGGCCAGAAGACCACCGCCTGAGGGTTTCGGATCCCGGCCCGAGGCTCCGCTTTCGCGCCGCGCAGTAGCTCTGCTCAGAGCTGCTGCGCGGCGTCGTATATCTCTTGGGCCCTCTCTTTCGGGTACCTGCTGCTATGCCCGATGCGCCCGTTTTCTATCTCGTAGGAGACGCAACTCAACGGGGTTTTGGAGCCATACTCGTGTTCCGCGCACAGTTCGACATCGGCGAAGTAGGGGGTGCCCTCAATAGTCGCCAGGACGGCGGCGGCGGACTGAATTTCTAGGTCGTCGTCGTCGTCTTTTGGAAGGAACCACACTTTGATGCGGGGCTCGGAGTTCTTGATCAGGGAATATTCAGTGGTGTCGAGTTCCAGTAAGGGGTTGGTGCCATCGGGCAGGGAGACTTCAACCGTGTTTCTAATGAGGCTGTTCACTGCCTCGCTAGGCGGCGGGGCCTCGGTGTCGGAGATAGTTTTGATACGCCAACCTCTCAGGGTGAAGGTATCGGTAAGGGTCATCGTTTCCAAGTTGTCGCTGAAGGTTCTGGTCGCGAGCAGACTTGTAGGGATCGTGTGGACCTCGCCGCGTTCCACCTCGATTGACCTGTCGGAGACGGTCACCTGGTCGATGTCGTCTGCGGTAATGTCGGTGGCAGTTCTGAGCGCCTCCAGTCGCTGCGCACGCGCCTGCGGTGCGAGCATCCGGTTGCTGAAGCCGTCCTCGGGACTGCGTGGTGCGACTAACGGACCGTCATAGTGCAACTGTGTTGAGTGGTATTGCCATTTCAGGCTGATATGAAAGCTATTCGCGGTGACATGGCGGTCCTGTATCGCCTTTTCGAGTGCGCCGTCAACAATGGAAGCTGCTTCCTGGGCACTTGTATCGGGGGCGAGGGTTACGCGTGTCGACAAGGTACAGCCCTTGCCCCTGTCCGGACAGGCCATTTGTACGTAGGTGACGGCGTCCTGCTGCTTGAGCCACCGGCTCATTGGTATCTGCCCCTGATCGACGCAGCTCACGAACGGGACCAGGATCATGAGTGCCAGGGCGAACACGATCGCCGCTCTGACGCGTTTTCGCCGCTTGGCCGGCGGGGCTGCGGCATTTCGAGTGTCGGCGGCGTTGGCGACAGGAGTGCTCATACAGGGATGGTGGATGACTTCGCCGATGCGCACCAGGGGCAGCGTTCCCCATCGCGGCTCGCGCAGACGTCACTTGGCCGGGCAGAGCGGTGGGCTCACACCGGAGTCCTCAATCATATCGACCGACCTCGGCGCATGTGACGGCGGCCACCGGTTAGCAATCACAGTCGACCGCTGTATGGTTGCCACCTCCCCACAAGACGTCGTTACACTGCCTTAACCGGAGGGACGGTGAACAGACTTCTCGAACTGCGGCGCGCACTGGCCGCGCATACACCCAGACACGCCGCCGGCGGACTCGACGTTCGCGGGCGGGTGATCGCCGTGCTGCTCGCGCTGGTCCTGGCGGCGCCACTGGCCGGCATTTCCGGCCGCGCCGCCTATGCCGTGGGCCTCGCGCCCGCCGGTGCCACCGTCGGTGGGCAGAACATGGCCGGCATGACCCGGGCCGAGGTTGCCGCCGTCGTCGCGAATCAGGCCGCCGAGACCACGGTCACCATTACGGTCGCCGGCCAGACCATCACCACGCCTTTGGCGCAGGCCGGCGGGCGCGTCGACGCCGACGCCATGGCCCTCGCCGTCGTGTCCGGTGAGGACCCGGCGTCCCCGGCCACCCCCGGGGGTGAGCCTGCCGCCACCGTGGACCCCGACGCCGTGGCCGCCCTCGCCGCTCGCATTGACGCTCAGGCGGGCAGCGCCGCCGTGAACGCCTCCATCCTGCCCACCGCCTCCGGGGACGCCTTCGAGGTCGTCCCCGGGGCCAACGGCCAGGGCGTGGACGTCGATGCACTGACCGCCGTCGTCGCGTCCGCTACCGAGACCCTTACCTCCCAGAGCGTCGAACTGACGCTAGTGGACGTCGCCCCCGCCGTATCGGATGCCGCCGCCGAACAGTCCGCCGCGGCCGCCAACACGCTCATCGCCCCCGCCGTGACGCTCACCGCCGAGGGAAAGACCATGACGGCCGACGCCGCCACCCGCGCATCCTGGGTGGGCACCACCGCCGTCAACGGCGAACTCGTGCCGACGCTGCTGGAGGAGAGCGTCGCCGTCTGGGTCGACGATGCGGCCGCGGCAATTGAACTGGACCCCATCACGGGCATCGACAATGTCGACGCCGAGGGCAACCTGCTCGAACCCGCCCGCCCCGCCCAGGACGGTCTGGAGGTCACCAACCGCACCGCGGTTACCGACGACATCATCGCCGCCCTCGACTCCGGCGAGTCCTACAGTGGCGAACTGACCACCCAGGCGGTGTCCGCCGACACCGAGCAGCGGGTGGTCTCCGCCGGCACCGATCGCTTCGCCTACAGCGCCGACGACGGCGAGAAGTGGATCGACATCAACCTCACCGACTCCACGATTACCGCCTACGAGGGCTACCAGCAGGTCCACGGCCCGGTCCTCATGAACCATGGCGGCCCCGGCAACGAGACCATCACGGGCACCTACGAGGTGTACCTGACCTACGCCGAGCAGGACCTGGGCTGCAGCCCCGGCTGGTCCTACTGCCAAAAGGACGTGCACTGGGTGACCTACTGGCACGGCAACTACGCCATCCATTCCGCCCCCTGGGCCGAGCACTTCGGGGTCGGCTCCGACGCGGGCTCCCACGGCTGCATCAACCTGCCGGAGGATGAGGCTCATTGGTTCTACAACTGGGCGGACATCGGCACCACCGTCGTCAGCCACTACTGAGTCACGGCTACTCGGCGGCCGCGATACCGCGGATGATGACCTCGAGCTTGCGGTCCAGCCAGCCGCGGTCGATCCAGGCGCTGGAGGGGGCCAGTGCGGCGGGCAACTGCTCCGCCCGCCCGTCCGCCTCGTAGCGCCTGCGGGCCTCCTCCAGACCGCTCGGCCCGTCCGGGGCGCCGCCTCGGCCGTCGGCGCTCGTCCCCTCCGGCGAGGTCGTCGGCGCCCCGCCCACGGGGGCGCGGGCGACCTCCGTCTGGAGGTGCACGCTGATCACCGTGTCGGCGATGAAGTCCAGCGCCAGGACGGCGTCGTCGGGGGACAGGCCGCCCTGCGTGAAGGCCTGCCGCGCCTGCGTAATGGGGCGGGCGAAGAACTGGTAGGCCCAGGAGGTCGACACAAGCACGCCCGCCAATCCCGGCCGAGCCTCAAACAAGACCCACAGGCGCTCGGCGTAGTCGCGCGCCACCTGCCGCCAGGGACCGCCCAGATCGGAGAAGTCGGTGTCGGCGGCCACCCGATCCAGGCAGGCCCGCAACAGATCCTCGCGTGAGCTGATCGTGCGGTACAGCGCCGAGGTCGCCACCCCCAGCCGCTGGGCCACGTCGGAGAGCGTGAACCGGTCGATGCCGATCTCAAGTGCCGCCTCCACCACGTCCCGGCGGGCGAATCCGGGCTTCGGCCCGGTGGGATTGCCAAGACGAGTCATGTGTCCGACCTTACGTGGTCCGTCGATTCGGCGGTGAGGGGAGGCGTGGTGAGCGCCGCGAACCGTTTTGCGTACGGCCCTTGCCCACCGCTCCGGCGCCAACTAAGGTCGCACTCAGTAAATAGAGAAAACCATTCTTGATTGGAGCGTGAGACATGCCCGCTGCACATACCACGACGATGAGCGCATCACCGGCCCGGTCGTCGGAGGTGGCCTCTCCGCCCGTCTCTAGGCCGCCGACCGATACCGATCCCCGTGACCAGGGCACCGGACGGGGCGGTCGCAACGCCGACCCCGGCGACGACCGGGCCCGCGCCGTCGCCGGGCAGGCGGCCGTTAAACGCCTCGGTGCGCCGGTGCGTTCCCGGCTGCGCCTCGGGCAGGTGCTCGTAGTCATTTCCGGGCTGCTCTCCATCGCCCCGTATGTGGCGCTCGTACAGCTGGGCGACATCCTGCTGGCGGCGCACGAGGCGGGCTCTGCCCCCGACCCGGAGCGCGTGCGCGCCACGGTGATGGTGCTGATCGGCGCCTACTCCACCCGCCTGCTGCTGTACTCCCTGGCCCTGCTCATCACCCACTTCGCCGACCTCGCTCTGCGTGACCGGCTGCGCCGCGACATCGTGGCCCGACTGACCCGCACGCCCCTGAGCTGGTTCACCGCCTCCACCTCCGGACGGCTGCGCAAGGCGGTGCAGGACGACACCACCACCGTGCACACCGTCATTGCACACGGGCCGGTGGAGCGCCTCAACGCGGTGGTCTCCCCGGTAGCGCTGTTGGCCTGCGCCTTCTGGATCGACTGGCGGCTGGGACTGTTGAGCATCGGCACCATCCCGCTGTTCTTCGCCACATACTCCCTGTCCATGCGCGGCATGAATGAGAAGACCGTGGAGATGGACCGCCGCCTGGAGAACATCTCCTCCGCCATGGTGGAGTTCGTCGCCGGCATCGGGGTGGTCAAGGCCTTCGGGCAGGTCGGCCGCGCCCACGCCGCCTACCTGCGCGCCGGCGACGAGTTCTCCACGTTCTACCGCGCCTGGGCCATGTCGATGATGAATATCAGCTGCTTGTCCATCACCTGGGTGTCCATCCCGGTGCTGCTACTGGTCAACCTGGGCGGCGGGAGCCTGCTGCCGCGCTCCGGCCTGGTCACGCTGCCGCAGATGCTCACCACCACACTGATCGCCCTCGTGCTGCCCGGAGCCATGGTCACCATCGCCAGCGTCTCCTGGTCCTACCAGCAGGCCGGGGCGGCCGCGCTGCGCCTGTGCGACATTCTCGACGCCCCCACCCTGCCCGCCGCCGTCCACCCGCGCCGCCCGGACGGCGCCCGCGTGGAGATCGAGCACGTGTCCTACTCCTACGGGCGGACCCTCGCCGTCGACGACGCCTCCCTGGCCCTGGAGGCCGGCACGGTCACCGCCCTGCTGGGCCCCTCCGGCTCCGGCAAATCGACGCTGGCGACCCTGATCGCCCGTTTCGCCGACCCCGACGCCGGCACCGTGCGCATCGGCGGGGTGGACCTGCGCGACATGGATGAGCAGACCCTGTACGACACGGTCTCCTTCGTCCTCCAGGATCCCCAGCTGCTCGACGCCCCTATTCGCGACAACATCGCCCTCGGCCGCCCAGGCGCGGACCTGGAGCAGGTGCGTGCCGCCGCCCGCGTCGCCCAGATAGACGACTTCATCATGACACTTCCCAGCGGCTATGACACCGTCGTCGGCCGGGATACGGCCCTGTCCGGCGGGCAGGCCCAACGCATCGCCATCGCCCGGGCCGTCCTGTGCGACACCCCGGTGATCCTGCTCGACGAGGCCACCGCCATGGCCGACCCCGAGTCCGAGGCGGAGATTCAGCAGGCCCTGGCGGAGCTGGTCAAGGGGCGCACGGTGCTGGTGATCGCCCACCGGCCCGCAGCCGTCCGCGGCGCCCACCGCATCGTGGTCATGGACCGCGGCCGCATCGTGGCTACCGGCACCCATGACGAGCTGCTGGCCGAACCCCACTACCGGGCGCTGCTGCGTCAGGGCGGCATCGACGTCGACGACCCCCAGGAGAACAGCCATGACTGAAACCATGAACTCGGCCACGCCTACCACCGTGAACCCGACCGCAGTCGGCGCCCGGGCCGGAGAACATCCGGACGTCTCCCGCTCCCTGATGGCCCGGTACCACCGCCTCATGGGCCCCGTCGCCTGGCGCCAGGTGCTCGGCGGCATAGGAATCGGAGTCCTCAGCGGCATCTTCTCGGGCCTGGCGCTGCTGTTCCTCCTGCCGGCCTCAGTGGCGCTGGCGACCGGCCGAAACAGTTGGGGACTCGGCTTCGGTGGCTGGCTGATCGTGCTCGCCGTCCTCGCCGTCGCGGCCGCCGTCGGCGACTACTTCAGCCAGCGCATCGGTATGACGGGCGCACTCGGCTTCCAACACGACGTCCACTACGCCATAGGTGATCAGGTGGCCCGTGTGCCGCTGAGTTGGTTCACCGCCGACTCCGCCGGTGTCATGTCTCGGGCCGTCTCCCGGGAGATGATGTCACTGTCCGAGTCGGCGGCACACTTCCTGAATTCGCTGAGCACCACGGTGGCCGGATGTGTGGTCATCTGGCTGGGCTCCTGGGTCTGGGACTGGCGGCTGGGGCTGCTGCTGACCTGCTCGGCGCCGTTGCTGGCGGTGTTCCTGCGGGTCTCCCGCCGTCTGATCGACCGCGGCAAGGCCGTTTCCGAGCCCGCCGAACGCGAGCTCGCCGCCCGCATCGTGGAATTCGCCCGCTGCCAGGGGGCGTTGCGCTCCTGCCACGCGGGCACCGACTACCGCCAACTGGCCGACGCCTTCGACGTCGTGGCCCGCACCTCCCGCCGCGGCCTGTGGTGGGAGACCGCCGGCAACCTGGTCAACGGAGTCCTGGTCCAGATCATCATCGTCGCCATGATCACCCTGTCAGCGGCCCTGGCCGTCTCCGGGGCCTTGGAGCCGTTGCAAGCGGTCGTCACCATCGGCATCTGCCTGCGCTTCACCACCATGCTCGACGCCATCGGCACCACCACCGCCGGCATCGAGGAGCGCCGCCAGATGATGAACCATCTTGACGCCGTCATGGACGTGCCCCCGCTGCCGGAGCCGGACGCCGCCGCCGGGGAGTCCGAACCCGGTGCCGTCGAGCTCGACGACGTCCACTTCGCCTACCGGGCCGGAACACCGGTGCTGCGCGGAGTGAACATGCACGTGCCCGCACACTCCATGTGCGCCATTGTGGGCCCCTCCGGCAGCGGCAAGACCACCATCGCCCGCCTGGTCGCCCGCTTCTGGGACGTGGACGCCGGCACCGTGCGGGTGGGCGGCACCGACGTGCGTGACATGCCGGTCTCTCAGCTCATGGGACAGATCTCCATGGTTTTCCAGGACGTCTACCTCTTCGACGACACCCTGGAGGCCAATATCCGCATCGGGAACCTCGGCGCGGATGCGGCCCGGGTGCGCTGGGCGGCCGACCTGGCCGGCGTCACCGAGATCGTGGACCGGCTGCCCGACGGCTGGGACACGCGCGTCGGCGAGGGCGGACAGGCCCTGTCCGGCGGGGAGCGCCAGCGGGTGTCCATCGCCCGTGCCCTGCTCAAACAAGCACCCATCGTGCTGCTGGACGAGGCCACCAGCGCCCTGGATGCGGAGAACGAGGCCCATATCGTGTCCGCCATGCAGGAGCTGCGCCGCAACTCCACACTGATTGTGATCGCCCACAAGCTGGAAACCATCGCCGCCGCCGACCAGGTCGTCGTCCTCGGTGCCGACGGGCGCGTGGCTCAGCACGGCACCCACGCCGATCTGGTGGACGCCCCCGGCCCCTACCAGGACTTCTGGAACTACCGCAGCCGCGCCGCCGGTTGGCGGCTCGTGTGAGCGTGGAGCCGTAGCGGAGTGCCCCGGCCCGGCAATCCACCGGGCCGGCCGGGCGGCTACGCTTGGGCGCCGTGAGTGAACCACTGATCCTCGGCATCGAGTCCACCTGCGACGAGACCGGCGTCGCCCTGGTACGCGGCCGTGAACTGCTCGGCGACGTCGTGGCCACCTCCATGGACGAGTACGCCCGCTTCGGCGGCATCATCCCTGAGATCGCCTCCCGCGCCCACCTGGAGTCCTTCCTGCCCACCCTGGACGCCGCGCTGGAGCGGGCCGGGGTCGGCCTGGCCGACGTTGACGCGATCGCCGTGAGCGCCGGCCCCGGGCTGATCGGCTCCCTCACCGTCGGGGTCAGCGCCGCCAAGGCTCTGGCCGCGTCGCTCGGCAAGCCCATCTACGGTGTCAACCACGTTATCGGACACATCGCCGTCGACGAGCTCATTGACGGCCCCGCCCCCGAGCACTTCATCGGCCTGATCGTCTCCGGCGGCCACTCCAGTCTGCTGGACATCCACGGCCTGGCCACCGACGTCGTCGAGCTGGGCAGTACCCTCGACGACGCCGCCGGGGAGGCCTTCGACAAGGTCGGCCGCCTGCTCGGGCTGCCCTACCCGGGCGGCCCGCACGTCGACCGGCTCTCGCAGGAGGGAGACGTCGAGGCGATTCGCTTCCCACGCGGGCTGGCCGCCGCCAAGGACCGCGAGCGCCACCGCTACGACTTCTCCTTCTCCGGCCTGAAGACGGCGGTCGCCCGCTATGTGGAGTCGCTGGCGGACGCCGGCCAGGAGGTGCCGGCCGCCGACGTGTGCGCCGCCTTCTCCGAGGCGGTCAACGACTCGCTCACCGCGAAGGCGGTGCAGGCCTGCCGGGACACCGGCTGCGACACCCTGGTGATCGGCGGCGGCTTCTCCGCCAACTCCCGGCTGCGGGCGCTCGCGGCGCAGCGCTGCGAGGCCGCCGGCATCACCCTGCGGCTGCCGCCGCTGAAATACTGCACGGACAACGGCGCCCAGATCGCGGCCCTGGGGGCGGAGGCGGTGCGTGCGGGCGTGGAGCCGAGCCCCATGGACTTCGCCCCCGACTCCGGCATGCCCCTGGACCTCCCCGTGGCGCACTGAGCCCATCGGCCTCCCGCCCGCTCGCCTCCTGTTTCGCCGAGCTCGGCACGTGATTAGTGCCGACCTCGATGGATATCAACCGACCTCGGCGGGTTAACGGCGCCGGTTGCGGGAGGGGCGGGCCGGGGTCGCGGGGGCGGGACTGATGCCGTCGGCGACCAGGGCCGTAACCTCCGCGGGGGTCAGCGGACGGCCGGCGCGCACCTCCTCCAGCAGCAGTCGCATGGCCGCCTCGTTGCTGCTCGCCGCGGTGGCCGCGGCGAGCTGACGCTGGTAGGAGGCGCCGGCCTCCAGGGTGGCGCGCACGCTCTCCAACTCCGTCTCGCAACCCAGGTCCGCGGCCACCGGCGCCAACTCGGTGAGCATCCGCTCCACCGTGTCGGTGACCAGCTCCTCGGTGCCGGATGAGTCGGTGATCAGGATGGCGTCCATCCCGTAGCGGGCCGAGCGCCACTTGTTCTCATTCACGTACCACGGCGGCAGTGCGTCCAGCTCCTCCCCGCGGTCCAGGCGGCGGGAGAAGTCCTCCACCAGGCACTGAGTCAGGGCGGCGATGCCGGCCAACTCGGTCAGGTTGGTGGCGGCGTCGCAGGAGCGCACCTCGATCGTGCCCAGGCGCGGCGAGGGGCGCACGTCCCAGCGGACCTCGGTGAAGTCCTCGATCACACCGGTGTGGACCATGTCCCCGACGAAGCCCTCCAGCTCCTCCCAGGAGCCGAGCTGGTGCGGGGCGCCGGCGGTCGGCAGCTGCTGGAACATCATCGCCCGGTTGTCCGCGTAACCGGTGGAATCCCCCGCCCAGAACGGGGAGGAGGCGCTCAGGCACTGCAGGTGCGCGGTGCGGGTGAGCAGGGCGGACAGGATCGGCAGCACCTTGCTGCGATCCTCAATGCCCACGTGCACGTGCGTGCCGAAGATGAGCATCTGGTGGCCCCACAGGCGAGTGCGGTCGACCAGGCGGGCGTAGCGCTCGGCGTCGGTGACCTTCTGCACCAGCGGGTCGGCGAAGGGGTGGGTGCCGGCGCTGGCCAGCTGAACCCGCAGCGGCTCGGTGACCGGCAGCAGCCGGTCGTAGGCCAACGCGATGTCCTCGATGCACTCGGCGACCGTGTGGCGCGCCCCGGAGACCAGCTCCACGGTGTTGAGCATCATCTCGCCGTGGATATTCGGGTCCTCGCCCACCAGGCGCAGGATGTCCGCGGCGCATTGGCGCAGGTCCAGGCTGTCGCGGTCCACCAACTGCAACTCCCACTCGATGCCGAGTGTGGACCGTTCGGAGCGGGCGAAGGGCAGGTCCGCGCGGTGGATCAGGGGGGCGCGGTGCGTCCGGGTGAATGCGGGCGTGGTCGGTGTCATGACGGAGCTCCTTCGGGGGAGGCGTTTCGCGGATGCTTAAGGTGCTGAACGGTCCGGGCGTGGGAGCGGGGATGGCGCGGCGGGGTCCGAACCCGTTGGGGCGGGCCCGGGCGCGGCCGCCGTGGCTTCGACGGGCGCGACGACGAGCACCACGCCCCGGGGGGAGCGGCCGTGCTCGCCGCGCTCGCCGATACGGGTCAGCAGCCAGGTCTCCCCGGCCTGCCCGCGCAGATGCAGTGAGGCGCGCAACGCGTCGGGGGCGACGTCGACGCCGCGGGCGTGGATCTCCAGGCGGCCAATCCCGCGGGTGCGCACGCGCGAGCGCAGCGCCTTCAGGTGGAGCGACAACACCTCCACCAGCCGCCAGGAGCGCAGGAAGGGGGCCAGCTCCGGCTCGACAGGTGTTGCGCCGGTCAGGTAGGCGATTCGGTGGCCGACCGGGTGGGCGCCCAGTCGTCCCGCCAGGTGGGCGACCAGGCCGGCGCGGATGGCGGCGCCGTCGGGCTCGTGAATGAAGTGCCCCAATGCCTCTGGTCCGGCGATCGGGTCCAGCTGGACCGGCGGGCGGGTGGGGTCGGCGCAGTCGGGGTCGGCCAGCACATGGGCGGAGGTCCCGCCGTCGGCGCCCGTGCGCAGCACCAGGGCGGAGCGGCCGGGGCCCTCCGGGGCGAGCTGGCCGCACCAGATGCCGGCCTCGACCACCTCGCCGTCCACGCTCACCCACTGGGCGTGGGCGTCGGCGGGCAGCGACGCGTGGTCGATGCCGGGAGCGACCTTGACGCCCAGGGCCGCCACCTGCTCGCGCAGGGCCAGCACGCTGTGCAGTGGCGGCGACCAGCGCTCGGGGTCGGCGATGCGCCGCCCACCGGAGCGGCGCGCCGGGTCGGCGAAGACGGCGTCCACACCCGCGGCGGCCAGGTCCACCTCCAGCGCGTCGGCGCACCGCACCTCGGCGTTGGGGAAGGGGGTGAGGTTGACGGTGGCCAGTGCCGCCGTCGCCTCGTCGCGCTCCACCGCCAGCACGCCCGGGCACAGCGAGGCCAGTGCCAGCGCGTCCCCGCCGATTCCGCAGCCCAGATCGGCCACCAACCGGCTGCCGGCGCGGGCGTAGCGGGCGGCGTGGTGGGCGGACACGGCCAGTCGCGTGGCCTGCTCCAGTCCGTCGGGCGTGAACAACATGCGGTCTGCGAAGGGGCCGAACTTGGTGGCCGCGCGCCGGCGCAGCCGCTGCTGCGTCAGGGCGGCCGAAACCAGCGCGGGGGAGTGGCCCTCGCGGCGCAGTGATTCGGACAGTACGAGGGCCTGGTCGGGGTCGTAGGGTGGCAATGATTCGAGCAGCCGCCAACCCTCGGGGGTCAGCAGCGGGGCGAGGTCGGAGCCGTCCATCGCACGAAATCATGACACGCCGACCCGCCCGCGCGACGCCGGGGAGACCCGTCTCACTATCCCCGCGCCGCCGTCCGGCAGGGGCTACGCTGGCACGTCCGTATGGGCCGCTCGGCCCGCAGTCGAAACGTCCGGGCCGTCGGCCGGGAGAAGGAGGACACGCGTGGCACGACGCGACAAGCGCCGCCGCTGGCGGTGGGTCGTGGGCGGGATCGTGGCGCTCGCGGTGGCCGCGGTGGCGCTGCCCAACGCCTGGGTGTGGGCGTCCGCCTCCGGGCATGTGACCGACTATGGGGCCTCCGACGACGAGGCGACCGCGCCGGTGGCCATCGTCCTGGGTGCCTCCGTCTACTCATCCGGCGAGCCCTCCCCGTGGCTGCGCTACCGGCTGGACGTGGCCGCCGACCTGTACGAGTCGGGGCGGGTGGACGCGATCCTGGTGTCGGGCGACAACGGACAGGCCAGTTACAACGAGCCCATCGCCATGTACGACTACCTGGTCTCGGCCGGCATCCCCAGCGAGGCGATCGCGATCGACTACGCCGGTTTTGACACCTACGCCACCTGCGTACGGGCTCGCCGGGTCTTCGGCGTGTCGGACGCGATCCTTGTCACTCAGGACTTCCATGAGGCGCGAGCGGTGGCCGTGTGCCGCGCCGTCGGCGTGGACGCCAGCGGTGTCGGGGACGCGCGTGCCCGTGCCAACCGCTCCACCTGGACCTACAGCTGGTTGCGTGAGCGCGGGGCCGCGGTCAAGGCCGCCTGGGATGTGGCCACCAACCGCACCCCGCTGCTGGGGGACCGGGAGACCAGTGTGGAGGAGGCCATTGCCTTCACCCGCGCCAACCGGGCGGCGTGAGCGACGGACTGTGCGCGCCGTCGGTCCGGTGGCCGAGACTCGGGCGCGCTGCGCCGTGGGGGCACGCCCTCGGCGAACCGGGATGCGCGTCTTAGCACTCGCGTTGACTGAGTGCTAACGGTGCGCGTAGATTCTCTTTCGGCGCGCGAGGTGCTTCGGCTTCTCGCGCGACCCGCAGCTCACGCGTGTCGGACCGACCCCCGCGACGGCGGCTCGGCACTCCCGGGATGCGGCATCCAGTCATTCCATACTCAAGAAGCGAGAAGGGGAGAACGCATGTCGATCTCCATCAAGCCGCTCGAGGACCGCATCGTCGTGCAGACGGTCGAGGCCGAGCAGACCACCGCGTCCGGGCTGGTCATTCCGGACACCGCCAAGGAGAAGCCGCAGGAGGGCAAGGTTCTGGCCGTGGGCCCGGGCCGCGTCGACGACTCCGGCAAGCGCATCCCGGTTGACGTCGCCGAAGGCGACGTCGTCATCTACTCCAAGTACGGCGGCACCGAGGTCAAGTACGACGGCGAGGACTACCTGATCCTGTCCGCGCGCGACGTGCTGGCGGTTGTCACCCGCTGACCCGGCACCTGCCGAGGTTTTTGACGTTGCCTGTGGGGCGGTAGGCGCATGCCTGCCGCCCCACAGGGCTGTTCCGGGGCTGTGGCGCATCCCCGTGTGCGGTGGGCGCCGCCGGGGCTCTACGATGCTGCTGTGAGCGACTCGATCACCAGCCCCGACATCTTCGCCCCCACCGGACTCACCTACGACGACGTCCTCCTGCTGCCCAGGCTGACCGACGTCATCCCCTCCGAAGTCGATACCACCTCCCGCTTGACCCGCAAGATCTCCCTGGCCACCCCGCTGCTGAGCGCCGCCATGGACACCGTCACCGAATCCGACATGGCCATCGCCATGGCCCGGCAGGGCGGCATCGGCATCCTGCACCGCAACCTCTCGATCGAGGAGCAGGCCCAGCACGTGCGCCGCGTCAAGCGCTCGGAGTCCGGCATGGTCTCCGACCCGGTCACGGTCGGCCCGGACGCCACCATCTCCCAGCTGGACGAGCTGTGCGGCCACTACAAGGTCTCCGGCCTGCCGGTCGTGGACGACGCCGGCAACCTGCTGGGCATCATCACCAACCGCGACCTGCGCTTCGTGCCGCCCGAGCGCTGGGACACCCTGACCGTGCGCGAGTGCATGACCCCGCGCGAGCGACTGATCACCGGTCCTACCGGCATCTCCCGGGAGGACGCCAAGGCGCTGCTGGCCGAGAACCGCATCGAGAAGCTGCCGATCGTCGACTCCGACGGCCGCCTGTCCGGCCTGATCACCGTCAAGGACTTCGTCAAGACCGAGCAGTACCCCAATGCCACCAAGGACGAGGCGGGCCGGCTGGTGGTCGGCGCCGCCGTCGGCTACTGGGGCGACACCTGGGAGCGGGCCGGGGCGCTGGCCGAGGCCGGCGTCGACGTGATCGTGGTGGACACGGCCAACGGCGGCGCCAAGCTGGCCCGGGAGATGATCTCCCGGCTCAAGCACGACCCGGCCTTCTCCGGCATCGAGGTCATCGGCGGCAACGTCGCCACCCGCGAGGGCGCCCAGGCGCTCATCGACGCCGGCGTGGACGCCGTCAAGGTGGGGGTCGGTCCCGGCTCCATCTGCACCACCCGGGTGGTCGCCGGCGTGGGCGTGCCCCAGGTGACCGCCGTGTATGAGGCCGCCCGCGCCTGCACTCCCGCCGACGTGCCGCTCATCGCCGACGGCGGCCTGCAGTACTCCGGTGACATCGCCAAGGCCCTGGTGGCCGGCGCCGACACCGTCATGCTCGGCTCCCTGCTGGCCGGCTGCACCGAGTCCCCCGGCGACCTGGTGTTCGTCAACGGCAAGCAGTGGAAGCGCTACCGGGGCATGGGGTCGCTTGGCGCCATGAGCTCGCGCGGCCGCAAGTCCTACTCCAAGGACCGCTACTTCCAGGCCGACGTCTCCGGGGACGACAAGATCATTCCCGAGGGCATCGAGGGGCAGGTGCCCTTCTCCGGGGCGCTGGCCGACGTCGTCTACCAGCTGGTCGGCGGTCTGCACCAGTCGATGTTCTACGTGGGCGCGCGCACCATCCCCGAGTTGAAGGCCAACGGCCAGTTCGTGCGCATCACCGCGGCCGGGCTCAAGGAGTCCCACCCGCACGATGTGAAGATGACCGTCGAGGCCCCCAACTACACCGGCCGCGCATCCTGACCGCGGGCGCGCTGCAACCGGGCGCGCCGCGAGACTGGGCGGGCCGGCCTGCCGTCGGCGCCGTCACACGCCGTCGGGCAGCGGCCAGGCGGTGTCGACGTCGGGCGTGCGGCCACGGCGGCGCAGGAAGTCGTTGAAGGAGACCGCCCAGTCGCGGTGCGCGGCCGCCTGCCAGGCCATCAGTTCCGCGCGCGGGATGCGGGCGATCTCCGGGTGGGCGTAGGCCATGGCGTCGAGCACATCCAGGGTGGCCACCACGTCCACCTCCGCGGTGTGCAGGCCGGTCGCCTCCGGGTCGATCCCGTAGAAGGCGCACAGGTCCGTCAGGCGCCGCTTGCCCCTCCGGTAGCGGTCCACCCGCCGATCGATCACCAGCGGGTCCACCACCGGCCCCAACTCGCGGCCCAGCCGGGCGCGCAGGGTGGGCAGGTGATGGCGAGTCAGTTCGGCCTCCAACAGGGTCAGGTCGTAGGCGGCGTTGTAGGCGACCACGGGCGTGCCCGCGGCCATCGCCGCCGCCAGCGTCGCCGCCACCTCCTCAAGCACCTCGCCGACCGGGCGCCCCTCGGCGCGGGCGCGCTCGGTGCTGATGCCGTGCACGGCCGTGGCCGACGCGGGGATCACCACGCCCGGGTCCGCCAGCCAGGTGGTGATTTGCTGCGTCCGCGAGCCGTCGGCGCCGCGCGGGCCGCGGGCGACGAGAGCCGCCGTCACCAGGCGGTCAGCGGTGGGGGAGACCCCGGTGGTTTCGGTGTCGAATCCGAGCAGTGGACCGGCGGCCCAGGAACTGGGCGCCGTGGTCGGCATGGGTACTGGTTGCTCGCTCATGTGCCGAGTGTGCCACCGCCCTCCGACACGAATAGCGCGACCGGAGACGCAGGTGTCCGGGGCGATGCTCGCTACGATGCTCGCCATGAGCGGTGAGATCGAAATCGGGCGGGACAAGCGCGCCCGACAGGCCTACTCCTTCGACGACATTGCGCTGGTCCCGGCGCGCCGCACCCGCGATGTGCGCGACGTGCGCGTGGGCTGGCAGCTGGACGCCTACCACGTGGACCTACCGGTAATGGCCTCGCCCCAGGACTCGGTGATGAGTCCCGAGACCGCGATCCTGGTGGGGAAACTAGGCGGCATCGGCGTGCTCGACCTGGAGGGCCTGTGGACCCGCTACGAGGACCCGACCCCCGCCCTGGAGCGCATCCGCAACGCGGACCCGGAGCAGGCCACCGCGGTGTTGCAGGAGGTCTACCGCCCGCCGGTGCAGCCCGAACTCATCACCGCCCGGCTGGCGCAGATTCGCGAGGCCGGTGTCGTCGTCGCCGGACGCCTCAGCCCTTCTCAGACGCAGCGGCACTGGCGCACGGTCGTCGAAGCGGGCGTCGACCTGCTGGTCATCCGCGGCTCGGTCGTCTCCGCCGAGCACGTGTCCGGCTCGGTCGAGCCACTGAACCTCAAGCGCTTCATCTATGAGCTGGATGTGCCCGTGGTGGTCGGCGGGGTCACCACCTACACCGCGGCCCTGCACCTGATGCGCACCGGTGCGGCGGGCGTGCTCGTCGGCCAGGGCGGCGGGGCCTCCTCCTCCGTGCGCCAGGTCCTGGGCCTGCACATGCCCATGGCCACCGCCGTCGCCGACGTGGCCGCCGCCCGCCGCGATTACATGGACGAGTCCGGCGGCCGCTACGTGCACGTCATCGCCGACGGCTCGGTCGGCAACTCCGGCGACGTCGTCAAGGCCATCGCCTGCGGCGCCGACGCCGTCATGCTGGGTGCTGCACTGGCACGCGCCGAGGAGGCTCCCGGCGGCGGCTATCACTGGGGCGCCGAGGCCCGCCATGAGCGGCTGCCCCGCGGCTACCGCAGCCATGTCGGTACCGTCGGCACCATGGAGCAGATCCTCTCCGGCCCCTCGGACCGCGCCGACGGCACCCTGAACATCATGGGCGCCCTGCGCCGCACGCTCGCCACCACCGGCTACGCCGACGTCAAGGAGCTCCAGCGCGTCGAGATCGTCGTCGCCCCCTACGAGCCGAGCTGACGGCGCGGGAGGAGGCTACGAGCGCACCTACCCGAGAACCAGGTGCTGGAGCTTCCGGTGAGTGCCCGGCTCTGCCGGCGCCTATGGGCGATGCCTGAGTGCTGCCGGATGCTGTCCGGGACGTCGGCCGGAGGATCACGACGTCGGAGAACCGTCTGAGGGAACGCCCGGGCCATCCGCACCGTGATCGTCGGAGTTCTTGTCGGAGTCTTCATTCCGGTTGCCGGGGGCGTCGTTCGTGCCCGCGTCCTTGTCGCGGCGACGACGGCGGATGTCCTGCTCGAGGTGGGCGAGGAACTCCGGGTCGTCGTCGGGTGCAACCGGGCGAGGGCGCTCCGCCAGGTGCAGGTCGACGCGCTCCTTGGAGGACCACACGGTGCGCTCGATCTCGCCGCCGCGTTCCTCGGCGGCACGCACCCGCGAGGTGATGATCCAGGCGATCGGTCCGACCACCGCCATGACCAGGATGAGCAGGATCCACATGGGCTTGGGCAGGCGCGCCGGCATGTTCTCAGACGGGGTGCGTATGCAGTCGAGCAGGGCGTAGAGGGCCAGCGCCAGCGCGAGGATGTAGGGGACGGCACGCACGTATCTAGCCTAACCGTTAGTGGAGCTATGGCGGCGGCCGGTCGGCGTGCCACCCTGGTGGTTGTGTCTTCGACAACTAGCTTTCCCCGCCCGTTGTTCCTCCTGCGCGGGGGCAATCGCCCCGACGATGCCGTCGCCTTCATCACGGCGCTGCGCGACCGGTTCGAGGCGGGCGCCGGGGAAAGCGGGAAAGTCCGCCCCCTGCTGGTCCCCATCGGTCCGGGCGAGGACGCCGACGCCGTCAAATCCGACCTGGCCCGGCGCCTGGATCCGCACGGTCCCGCCATCGATCCCGAGGTGGACCTACTGCTGCGCACCTCCGGCTCCACCACCGGAACCGGCGCCCTGGTGGCCATGAGCATGAGGGCGTTAACCGCCTCCGCGCGTGCCACGCACGCACGCCTGGGCGGGCCCGGCAGCTGGGTGCTGGCCCTGCCCGCGCAGCATGTCGCCGGGCTGCAGGTAGTGATGCGCTCCCTGCTCGCCGGGCGCGCACCGGTGGTCGCGGACACCTCGCGCGGTTTCAGCCCCGACGCGCTCGCGGACGCGATCACGCGGGCGCTCGCCACCCGGCCGGGCGACCCGGTGCGCGTCTCGTTGGTACCCACCCAGCTGGTGCGGGCCCTCGCCCCGGGGCAGGAACGGGCACGCGCAGCCTTGGCCCGCGTCGACGCCGTCCTGCTGGGCGGCGCCGCCGCGGACCCGGCCCTGCTGGAGCGCGCCCGCGCCGCCGGGGTACGGGTGGTGACGACCTACGGCATGAGCGAGACCGGCGGCGGCTGCGTCTACGACGGCGTGCCGCTGGATGGGGTGGAGGTGCGCATCGAGAACCCGGACGGCGACGGGGTGGGCCGAGTCGTGCTCGCCGGGCCGGTCCTCGCCCACGGGTACGCCGAGAGGGGAGCGGGGCTGGCGCCGTCGGCGGGCGCGGCGGTCTTTCGCGAGCGGAGCGACCCGGATGCCCGCCGCGAGTTGCTCACCAGTGATATCGGGAAACTGATCGACGGCACGGACGGGGTACGGCGCCTGGCCGTGCTCGGACGCGTGGATGACGTCATCATCACCGGCGGCATCAAGGTCGTTCCGCGCGAAGTCGAACAGGCGCTCACCGCGCTGGGCGGGGTGGCGGAGGCCTGCGTCGTCGGGGTGCCCGACGCCCAGTGGGGCAGTGCCGTGGCGGCCGCCGTCGTGCCGGAGTCAACGGCGAAGCCTGGCGACCGGCGGGTCTGGGCGAAGCAGTTGCGGGCGGCCGCGCGGCAGCGACTGGACGGGGCGCATGCTCCCAAGCGGATCGTCGTCGTCGATGCGCTGCCGCTGCGCGGGCCGGGCAAAGTCGACCGGCTGGCGGTCGCGCGGCTGGCCGATGGGGCCGGTGCACTCGCTCAGGACTCCGCGTAGGCCCGCCGTGTGGGCGAGGGTGGGGCGCGATGTGGACGAACGGCCCTTGTAACCCGGGAAGGGACTATTAAAATAGCGTCGTCGGTTAATTTCGTGATTGGTGCTGATCGACTCCCCGGCGCTCAGTGCCGCCTGCCGTTGCTCGGAGAGGCTCCTCGTGTATCTGCTGCTACTCGCCATCATCTACCTGGCTTTCATCAGTCTCGGTCTGCCGGACTCGCTCGTGGGCGCGGGCTGGCCCGTCATGCACGAGGACCTGGGTGTACCGGTGTCCTTTGCCGGGGGAGTCACCTTCATCATCGCCGTCGGCACCATCGTCTCCTCCCTCGCCTCCGAGCGGCTGACCCGGCGTTTCGGCGCGGGGCTGGTCACCACTGTGAGCGTGGTGCTCACGGCCGTGGCGCTGCTGGGCTTCTCGACCGCCAGCCAGTTCTGGATGCTGTGCCTGTGGGCCGTCCCCTACGGCCTGGGCGCGGGGGCGGTCGACGCCGCGCTCAACAACTACGTGGCCCTCCACTACACGGCGCGGCACATGAACTGGCTGCACAGCTTCTGGGGTGTGGGCGCGTCCATCAGTCCCTTCGTCATGAGTCTGGCCCTGTCCGCCGACGGTAATTGGTCGGCCGCATACCGGACGATCGGCCTGCTGCAGGTCGGGCTGGCGGCGGTGCTGCTCGCCAGCCTCCCGCTGTGGCACCGTGTTGCGGCGATCCGTCCCGGTGAGCCGACGGCGGAGGATGAGCCCGCCGCGATGGCCGAGGGTGCCGGGGGCGGTGGTGCCGCGGGGGGCGCCGACGGGCACGTCTCGCTCCGGACGGCGCTGCGCATCCCCGGGGTCCCCTCCGTCCTGCTCGCATTCTTCGCCTACTGCGCCTTCGAACAGACGGCCATGCTGTGGGGCGCGACCTTCTTCGTCTCCGACCGGGGCTTTGACGCATCCACGGCGGCGTCCTTCGGGGCCCTGTTCATCCTGGGGCTGACCGCTGGCCGCTTCCTGTGCGGCTTCTTCGCCGACCGGGTCGGGGACCGGCAGCTCATTAGGGGCGGTTTCCTACTGGGGGCCGTCGGCGCGACGATCGTGGCGCTGCCACTGGGACAGGTGTCATTCGTCGGTTTCGCCCTGGCCGGCATAGGCGCGGCCCCGGTGTATCCGGCGGTCATTCACTCCACGCCCGCCAACTTCGGACGCGCCAACTCGCAGGCGATCATCGGCATCCAGATGGCGGCGGCCTACACGGGGACCACCATCATGCCGCCGCTGTTCGGGCTCATCTCCGGCCGGGTCGGCCTGTGGCTGCTCCCCTTCTACCTCCTGGCGCTGGCCCTGTTGGGCCTGGTCATGACGGAGCGGCTCAACCGGCTGCCGCGCGGCCGGTCTGAGGTGGCGAAGCCGCGGTAGAGGGCTTGCCGGCGTGCCCGGGCCCGACCGGAACGACTGACCATTCACGCGCGAGAGTTCGACGGGGCGACGCCGGCGGCGCCGTCAGGGGTGAGTACCGCTCACGCGCGCGCGAGTTCGGCGCGACCCTGGAAGCGGACCTGGTGGATGGGCACGTACCGCTCAAGTGCGCGCGAGCTCGACGAGCAGCCAGGTCGCGGCGAGCGTATAGAAGCAGGCGTATAGCGCGTGCAGCGGCAGGTTGAGCCGCAGGTAGCGGGCGGCGGCGTCGTCGGCGATCGGCCGACCGGAGACCAGCGTCTCCTCCGGTTCGGTGAAGCCGGTGACCCGGTGGACGGTGAGCAACAGGGGCAGGGCGGCGACGGCGAGGACGCGGCCGATCAGGGGCGTGTGCCAGCTTGCGGCGAGCGCCGCCACGGACGCGAAGAACTGGAGGAGCATGGCCGCTGCGTAGGTGGTCTTCAGATGCGTGCGGCGTCGGAAGGGCGCGTAATGGCGCTGTAGAGCCTCGATCTGACCGGTGCGCACCATATGGCTGAAGAAGCCGCCGATCGTCAGGCAGTACATGACCAGGAAGCCGGCGACCATGGCGGTGGCGAGCGCGGCGAGCAGGTGCAGGGCGAGGGCGATGGACACGGCGTCAGTGTTTCGCCGTCGCCGGGCAGGCTCAAGAGGCGTCAGGAAAACCCGCGCCGGGGTGGGGCCGGCGTCAGGCGAAGACGACGGTGCGCAGGCCGTTGAGCAGCACCCGGTGCTCGGCGTGCCAACGCACCGCCTGCGCGAGCACGCGGCGTTCGACGTCCTGCCCCTTGGCGCGCAGCGTCTCCACGGAGTCCTCGTGGTTGGCGCGAGTGACGTCCTGCTCGATGATGGGACCCTCATCCAGATCGGGGGTGACGTAGTGGGCGGTGGCGCCGATCAGCTTCACGCCGCGCTCGTGCGCCTGCCGGTAGGGGTTGGCGCCCTTGAAGCTGGGCAGGAAGGAGTGGTGGATGTTGATGACCCCGCCGTGGAGCCGCTCGCACAGGGTGGGGGAGAGGATCTGCATGTAGCGGGCCAGCACCACCAGTTCGACGTTCAGGGAGTCCACCAGTTCCAGTAGCTGAGCCTCGGCGTCGGCCTTGGTCTCCTTGGTCACCGGGATGTGGTGGAAGGGGACGCCGTAGAAGTCGGCCACGGGCCGCAGGTCCTCATGGTTGCCGACCACGCCGACGACGTCGATCGGCAGGCCCTGACTGCGGGCGCGGAAGAGCAGGTCGGTCAGGCAGTGGCCCTCCTTGGACACCATGATCAGGGTGCGCATGGGGCGGCCGACCTCATCCAGCGACCAGGTCATGGAGTAGGTGCGGGCCAGCTCGGCCAGGTCCTTCTCCAACTCCTCACGGGCCACGGTGGTCATTACCTGTACGCGCATGAAGAACAGCCCAGAGGCCTCGTCGCCGAACTGCTTGGACTCGGTGATGTTGCCGCCGCGTCGGGCCAGCGCGCCGGAGACGGCGTTGACGATCCCGGGGCGGTCGGGGCAGGACAGGGTCAGCACAAGGTGGTGGGCGTCGGCGGGTGCGGTGGGGGCGGACGTGGTCATGGCAGGAGGGTAGCCGGGTGTGGCGGGTGTGTGGGCGGCGGGCCGGAGGGCGGACGGCGTTGGGTGAGTGGTGGTGTGTGGCTGACTGGGGAAGCGGCGTACTCGACTCGCAATACGTCATGGAGAGACAGGAGACAAGCGTGACGAAGGCGGCTGGGCTATCCGCAACGCTTGAGCGTCATGGTGGAACGCCTGCCGCCTTCAATCTGAGCATACTGAGCTGGTCATGATGGTGTGCGTGTGGGGGATGTGGAATAGACTCGCCCGAACAGAGGCGAGAGCCAGCCCCCACTTGGCGCGTGACGCGCTGCGGGCAGGCCAACTCGCCTCTGCCTATGCGTTTCTGACGCCCATGCGAGCCGCCTTCGTTCGCACGGATTAGGTGGAAAGGGCTTTGTGCCTGCACATGGCTGAGCTTTTGGCAGTACCCGAGGGCACGGTCCAAACATGGGAGAAGGGCGGGTGCACGCCGCCGCCTGGGGTGACAGCGGAGGTCAACCAGTTGGGGGCGTATACACGAGACGTCGTGGATGCCATCGTGGTAGCGGCCGCCGACCAGGAGCAGCCGATGCTCGTAGTGTGGCGTGAGGACGCCGACATGCCGCCCGGTCAGGTGCGTTCACTCGGGGCGTCGTGAAGCAACGCTTCGGCTTGCCATCGGTGTCGACGTTGTTCAGTGAGGTCATAGAAAGCTCAACTTGGGCCGTGGGATCATCCCCGCTCGCGCGGGGTCCACCCGATCTGCGTCGCCCGGCCGTGGTCCCAGAAGGGATCATCCCCGCTCGCGCGGGGTCGACGTGCCGACAATCTCGGTGTTGGTGGTGCCGTCCCGGATCATCCCCGCTCGCGCGGGGTCGACACCGCCCTGTTCGTCAGCGGCCTGTACCTGGCGGGATCATCCCCGCTCGCGCGGGGTCGACGCCAGGACCCGTGGGAGGACGCATGGGCGACCCGGATCATCCCCGCTCGCGCGGGGTCGACGGAGGCGAACGCGGGGGCGTCGGAAAGCAGCTGGGGATCATCCCCGCTCGCGCGGGGTCGACCGGCCGCCGCGTCGGCTGGGGGGCTTGCGCCTGGGATCATCCCCGCTCGCGCGGGGTCGACAAGACGGGGGAGAGCGTTGGCTTCCCGACAGTGGGATCATCCCCGCTCGCGCGGGGTCGACGCCCGCGTTTGTTTCGAGGACGTCGTCGATCTGGGATCATCCCCGCTCGCGCGGGGTCGACCAGCGGTGGGCGCTGGGCGTGGATAAGAATGCGGGATCATCCCCGCTCGCGCGGGGTCGACGTGATCCGGCCATTCTTTGACTCGGGGTGGGGCGGATCATCCCCGCTCGCGCGGGGTCGACCCAATGGCATTCACGGCGGATCATGTAGTGCCAGGATCATCCCCGCTCGCGCGGGGTCGACGCGGGTGCGGCGCCGCCTCGGGCGGGGCATCACCGGATCATCCCCGCTCGCGCGGGGTCGACGGCCCATGGGAATGGGACGAGGACGGACACCAAGGATCATCCCCGCTCGCGCGGGGTCGACTTCGACAGCGCAGGGTCGCGCGCGCCTGGTTCGGGATCATCCCCGC
>NZ_QMIN01000022.1:0-2831 GCF_003287795.1 Actinomyces sp. Z5 | reverse complement strand
GTTGCGTCCGGAACATCTCGCGCTCGGACTCCGCCGCGTCGGGGAACTGCCGGCGCAGAACCTCGGCGAGCTCGGCAAAGAAGGGATGGATGTCGCGCTGGAAGTCCATGATCGCTTCGTCGCCGCATTTGCTGCGCAGGGAGGCGTCGCTGACGGCGAGAAGCTGCAGGATGAGCCGACGGCCGAGCAGCGAATCGGCGAGCTCGCGGCAGAACTCCTCTCGCCCCATCCTCCGTTTGAACCTCACGCGTATCTCTGTCGCCCATGCGGCGTACTCGCGCCGCATCAGGTCGAGATAGACCTCCTCCTTCGTGGCGTAGTAGTGATACACGGACGGGCGCGCGATCGAGCACTTCTTGGCTATTGCGGCCAGGGTGACGGTCTCGTACTCCTGCTCGGCCAGCAAGGCCGCTGTCGCGTCGAGTATCTCCGCCCTGCGTGCGGCAACCTCCGCGTCCGTCCTGGCCCTCACATTCCCCATGCGTCTCCCCCTGAGTTGCAACCGACACCCTGTCGGTTATACGCTCCATCGAGCCCAACTCAGACCCGACACACCCTCTATTTGAAGGGAAAGGTACCCATGAAAGCACTGCTGATCAACGCTCACCTGCCCTACCCCAACTGGTCGGAGGGCACCCTCAACGCCTCCGCGCAGGCCGTCGCAAGGGAGTTCTTCGAGGCCCGCGGCGACGAGGTCACCGAGACCAAGATCGCCGACGGCTACGACCCCGCCGAAGAGGCCCAGAAGATGCTCGACGCGGATGTCGTCGTCGTGCAGACTCCCATCAACTGGTTCTCCGCACCGTGGATCTGGAAGAAGTACACCGACGAGGTATTCAACGTCGGCCTGCACGATCAGACCTTCCTGACCGGAGACGGCCGCACGCGCAAGGACCCGACCAAGCCGTACGGCTCCGGCGGACTAATGGCACCGCGCAAGGTGCTCATCTGCACCACGTGGAATGCACCGCGGGAGGCGTTCGACGAGCCGTCCAACCCGACGCTCCAGGGGCGTTCGCTGGCGGACATGCTCAGCGACATCACCTGCACGTTCCGCTTCTGCGGCTTCGAAGTACTGCCCGAATTCGGCATCTTCGACATCTTCAAGAACCCCGACGTCGAGGCGGATCTCGCCGCCTACCGCAACCACCTCGAGAAGCACCTCGGTTAATTCGGTAGTCGATCGACGCCACCCTGGTCCTCTCCGTCTGGGGTCCTGCCGCACCCGGCCTCCTGAGAACCCGCGACGCCGGCGCGCTGCACTACGCGTACGGATCCTCGTAGTCAGCTAGCCAGAACCCCGTCGTACCCGTGAGAAACGCCTTGCCATCCACCACGCTCCCGGGGTGCGGCGCAGGTGTTGTGCCGATGGGAAGTCCCAGTGTGATGGGGAATCCACAATCGGCGTTCACCTTGTACCACTGATTTCCAGTGAGGCGGTTCGTCACGATCGTCACCTCATTGCAGACGGCCTTCAGCATGCCGATGGGGCTGACGTCTTCTGGCCCGGCCTCGCCGCTGTAGAGCGCGAACAGCCAGGGGCTAGCGACGAACCGCGGGCCGATGTAGACCTCGTCGGGCAGGTCTTCGTCCATCCTCTTTGCCGGCGAGTCCTTCATGCTGATCGGCGTCTGGGCCTTCTCCCAGTCCTCCTCCGAGTCGAACACCTCGACGTCCACGGCGATCGCACCAACCCGGTAGTCGCCGTAGCGCGCCACCGGTCCGTCAGCGTCAATCCCGTACACCGGATACATGTTGGGGTCATCGACCCACATCAGCAGGCGAGTCATTTCCTCACCGTCGTCGTCGAGGACGCTGAGATGGGCGACGCCCGGTACGACCTGCCAGCCTTCGACGCTGACTCGCGCAGGGCCGGCAACAGTGAGCGACTGGCTCGAGGTACCGTCCGCCGTCTCGAACAGGCAGATGTTAGCCCCCGAGTCGTCGGGGTAGACCACGATGTGGTTGAACTGATCGTTGCGCGGCAGGCCCATCATTGCAGGCGGCGTAAGCAGGTCGTAGGTTGCCTGCCAGTCGGCAAGAAACCCGACCGCCTCCAGGTAGTTGCTCTCCATGCCAACAGAGTCTCACGAAGGTCCGACACAAAAGCTGGCTACTTCAGACCGGCCAGGCGGCGCAGGCTCCGCCTAGGACAATCCACCTCGCCGATGATTCGCCCATCCCGGGCTTCACCGGCGAGGTGAATTGTCGCAATCCCTCCGGGCCTCGCTGTCGTGCGACTGCACGCTCAGCCGAGCGGGAGATACACCTCGGTCACGAGTTGATCTGCGGGAACCGCGTCCGGCGTCGTGAGGTAGATGTTGAACGACTTGCCCGCCAGGGAGTCGTCGGCCGGTGGTGTCAGTCCCTCCGCAGCAATCCGGGTGGCCAGCCGGTCATGGGCCCCGGTGATCTGGTCGTACGGCCCGACGATGTGGGCCACGAGGCAGTCCCGGGCCGGAAGCTCGTGGACCCGCAGCGGCGCCGCGGCCGTCGTTCCGGGTGCGACGGGCAGGAAGATCTCCTCGTCGACATCGTGCTCGGTGTACTCGGCGTCGTGCTCGATCACTCCGCACGGGCCGATCGGTTTGATGCCCTGCCGGGTGATCTCGGGCATCATGCGGACCCAGAGGAGATGCTCGTCGGAATAGGTCGGGATGACGTCGCGCAGGGATACGATGGTCATGGCCGCGATGGTGCGGCGCTCGACGGTGATGGACATGCTGGTTTCTCCTTCGATGAGGTGAGAGATGAGAGCCAGCCGAGCCTGGGCGGCGCGCGCCTCCTCGACGACGGTCTCGCGCTGGAGCTCCAGCGCAGCCGACCATGCC